>NZ_JBFUBG010000015.1:0-96658 GCF_056405875.1 Rhizobium sp. P1_E6
TCGTAATCGTCTCGGCGATCGCCGTGCGCGCCGCACCGGCCGGGGCGAGCAGCACGATACTGTTGCTCGCCAGCAATGTTTTCCGGCTAGCGGTATCCTCTTCCGAAAGTTCGATGGGGAAGCGAATGGTGAATTGACTGCCCTTACCCCTCTCGCTTGCAACTGTCAGCGAGCCGCCGAATTCGCGCATGATGCGGGCGGAGATCGCAAGGCCAAGCCCCGTGCCGTTGCTCTTCTGGGCAAGCGAGCCGCCCTGTTCGAATTCCCCGAATATACGCGCCTGCTCCTCCGCCGTCATGCCGGGGCCGGTATCGGTCACTGATATCAGCAACTCGCCGGCGGCCCTGGAGATGCGGATGAAGACGCCGCCCGCCTGGGTAAACTTCACGGCATTGCCGATGACGTTGAAGAGCACCTGCCGCAGCCGCGCCGGATCGAAGCTCATCAGCTCCGGTACATCGGAGGAAACCGTCGCGCCGATCTCGATACCCTTCTCATGGGCGCGGTGGGCCAGCATCTCCACGACGCTTTCGACAAGCTTGCGCAGCGATTCCGAGCGCGGGCGGAGCTGGAACCGGCCAACCTCGATGGTGGAGAAGTCGAGCAGGTCCTCGACGAGCTGGGTCAGCGCGTGGCCTGACTGGCGGATGCTGGTCAGATAATTCTGCTGTTCCTGCGTCAGCTTCGTCTCTGAAATCAGATGCGCCATGCCGAGAATGCCTGACAGAGGCGTGCGGATTTCATGGCTGACGGTCGCAAGGAGCCGCGATTTGGCCGCGCTGTTATATTCGGCCTTCTGCCGCGCCTCCTCGCGGCTCTCCGCGGCAAGCCGCTCTTCGGTCACGTCGCGCGCGATGCTCTGCAGGAGCAGGCGCCCGTTTGCCGGGTCGCGAGTGACGACATCATGCCAGAGAAAGATGCGCTGCCCGGCCGGTGTCGAGATCTCCACGTCATAGCGATGCGGCTGCGGGCCGGGACGGAAGGCAAGGCCGATCTCTTCGCAGGTCTGGCCTTCGGGTTTGGCACGTCCGGTCAGGCGGCGGAACGTCTCATTGGAGCCGATGATGCGCCGGTCCATCATGCGGGTGACGACGATATCGCCGAGCACGTCGTGGACAGTGCCGAGCAGGCCGGTCGCATCGACGCGTTCCGGCCTCTCCGGGCTGCGGCCTCCGGGTCTGTTTCCGTTCCTGAAAAAAAGAGCAAGATAACCTGCAATGGCGGCGATCAGAATGATGCCGAGGCCTGCCATGAACGGGCCGCCCCAATGAGAAAGAAGCAGCAGCAGGATGGCCGAAAGAAGACCCGATCCGCCGAGCCACTGGAAGAGCAATGGATGCCGGGAGCGAAAAGCAGCCGACGACAATTCCGCAGCCGTGCGGCCGCGATGGGCCTTAACGGCAGTTCCGCCGAATGCGGCGGACAATCGTTCCTGGAGCTGCGCCAACCTCTGCATGCAATACAGCTAACATATTGCCCGTTCCGAATGTTTTCAGGAATCCGCTAAAAATTTAGTGATCCGCCTTTTTCGGCTTCTGCACCATCTCGTCGAGGATGACGCAGCCGGCGCCGACGGTGATGAAGCTGTCGGCGAGGTTGAACACGGCGAAGGACCAGGTTTCCGTATGGAAGAGGATGTAGTCGATCACATGCCCATAGGCGAAACGGTCGATGAGATTGCCAATCGCCCCCGCAATGATGAACGCATATCCAAGATGCGCCAGCCAGCGGTCCTTCGAGGTGCGATGCCAGAGGTAAAGCACGAAGGCGACGATGACCAGGCGCATGCCGACGATGAACCAGCCATCCATACCTGACAGCATTGAGAAGGCGACGCCGAGATTGTAGGTGCGGTAGAGCGCCAGCATCGGAATAACGGGGACGGCTTCCTGCAGCGGCAGGTAGTGGTCGACGGCGATCTTGACGATCTGGTCGAGGATGACCGCGATCACGATGAAGATCAGGATCGGCAGCGGTCGAGAGAAGAGCGCCGGGCGTGCGGTCGTCAGATCGGTCATTTGCCCTCGGACAGTGAGAGGAGATGGCGGCGTGCCTCAAAAAGCATGACGGCGGTGGCAACGGCGAGATTGAGGGAATCGGCGCGGCCCTGCTGCGGAATGCGGGCAAGCGCGTCTGCCTGCCCGGCAAGCTGGTCCGGCAAGCCGGATTGTTCGTTGCCCATCAGCAGCACGACCGGCTTTTTCTTGTAGTCGATCGTGCGGTAGTCGACCGAACCGGCAAGATGGGTCGCAACGACAGAAACGCCGGCCTGCTTCTTCCAGGCAATGAACTCCTCCGCCGTCGCATGGGCAACCGGAACGGCGAAAACCGAGCCCATGGTGGCGCGCACCGTTTCCAGCGAGAAGGGATCGGTGGTCTCGCCGACGAGGATGACGCCGGAGGCACCTGCTGCATCGGCGGTGCGGATGATCGTTCCGAGATTACCGGGATCGCGCACGCGGTCGAGCGCTACCCAGGTCTCGCCCTCCTTCGGCCGGACATCCCTGAGCTTCGTCCAGCGCGTTTCGAAAATGCCGACCACCATCTGCGGATTGTCACGCCGGGTGATCGAGGAGATCACCTTCTCGTTGACTTCGAGCACGAGCCCGCCGGAGGCGACGGTCTTTGCCGCCATCTGCTCGACCAGCGGCTTACCCTTGGCTGCCTTGGCATAGACCAGTGTGCGGATCGTCCAGCCGAGTTCGATCGCATCGATGACGAGCTTCAGACCTTCGGCCATGAAGGTGCCGCTCTCCTCGCGCGACTTCTTGTTCGTCAGCGTCTTGATATCCTTGATGATAGGATTGGCGAGCGAGGTCACTTCCTTCACCTGCCCGACCTTGCGGGGGCCGCGATCGTGGAATTCGTTCATTTCGGCACCCAGCGGGAAAAGAGGGAGGTGGAGAGCGCCCGGCCAGGCGTCTTGCCATCGAGGCCAGCCTCGCGGATGACCAGTTCGCCGGATTCGACCACGCCGCCCGCCCCGCGCATCGTCTCGCGCATCAGTTCATGGATGGAATAGAAGCTTGCCCGGATCGAATAGGCCGTCAGCACCAGGCCGACCGCCTTCGGCGACAGGATTTCTCGGCAGATGTCCAGCATCAGCGGCAGGTGCTCGAAGAGGTGCCAGACCTCGCCATTCGGGCCGCGGCCGAATTTCGGCGGGTCGGTGAGGATGATGTCGTACTGGCTGCCGCGGCGTTCTTCGCGCAGGATGAATTTCATCGCATCCTCGCAGATCCAGCGGATCGGCAGCTTTTCCATGCGTCCCAGCGCCTGGTTTTCGCGCGCCCAGCCGATCGCCTTCTTCGAGGCATCGACATGGGTGACTTCCGCACCGGCAGCCGCAGCGACCAGCGAGGCGACGCCGGTATAACCGAAGAGGTTCAGCACCTTCAGTGGCCGTCCGGCGCTTTCCACCTGTTGCTTCATCCAGCTCCAGTGAACGATCTGTTCCGGGAAGACGCCCACATGGCGGAAAGAAGTGAAGCGGCCGAAGAAATCGACGCCGAGCAGGTTCAGAGGCCAGGTCTCGCCGTGTGCTTCCTTTGGAAAACGCCAGCGGCCGCTGCCTTCTTCATCCGTGTCACCGGTAAAGACGGCATCGACCTTTTCCCATACATGGGCAGGCAGCGATGGCTGCCAAAGCGCCTGGCCTTCGGGACGCACGATCCGGTAAGGGCCGTATTGTTCGAGCTTCTGGCCGTTGCCGCTGTCGATCAGATGGAAATCACCCGCACCCGTCGATTCCAGGATGACAGGCACGCGCTCGGCCGGCCGCTCGCCGTGGCGCGCCGTGAGCGGGCGTTCGATTGCCGCCGGAACCGCCGCCGGTGGGAGCTGTTCCCGCGCAGGTGCAGCCTTTATGGCCGTCTTTTCCGGCTGTACAGGCCGCGCATCGGAGCGGCGTCCGCCGGAAGGGCCTGCCGCCATCTTCGCGCCGGGCCGGCGTTCTCTTTGTTTCAACGTGGTCTTCCGCGTCTTAAATTCAATTGAGCCAGTGCAAATAGCATTCCGTCCGACCTTGGCAAAGCGCTTTCCCGTTATGATATGGTCCGGCTATGGAAATGGGGAACTGCTGATGGACTTGATCGGGGAGGAACGCATCGCCGCGCCGCGGGATGTCGTGTGGGCGGCCATGAACGATCCCGATATCATCAGGCAATGCATTCCGGGCTGCCAGAGCGTCGAAAAGCGGTCGCCAACGGAATTCGTGGCAACCGTCAAGGTCGGCTTCGGCCTGTTTTCGGTGACATTCAACGGCGATATCACGCTTTCGAATGTCGATGCGCCGCATAGCTATACGATTTCTGCGGAGGGGCGGGGTGGCATTGCCGGTTTTGCCAAGGGCGAGGCCGACGTTACGCTGGTCAATGAGGGCCTGCATACGCTGCTGCGCTATGAAGCCGACGGTGATACGGGTGGCCGGATTGCCGAACTCGGCGGCCGGCTGATCCGCGCCACGCTGGAAAAGCTCGCCCGCCGCTTTTGGGGAAATTTCAATGCGGCGGTCATCGAAAAGGCTGCAGGCTAGTCCCGCGGGCTTGGCATGTCAGACAATCCCTTTTACGCAAGATCGATGACTTGGAAAATCCGACCCAACTGCCCCGAAGACGTGACGCAGCTTGCCGACATCTATCTGTCCGTCCGTCGCCAGACCTTCACCTGGGTCGATCCAGGTAAATTTCATCGGGAGGATTTTGCCGCCCATACCAACGGCGAAGTCGTTTCCGTCTGCGAGGCGGCTGACGGGAAGATAGCCGGCTTCATCTCGATCTGGGCGGCGGATGATTTCATCCATATGCTCTATATCCTGCCCGAATTTCAGGGCAAAGGTGCAGGAACCGCCCTGCTGCAATCGCTCCCCGGTTGGCCGGCGCATAAATATCGGCTGAAATGCCTCGTCAACAACCGCGACGCCAAGGCCTTCTATCTGGCACATGACTTTCAGGTCACCGGCAGAGGCGCCTCAACCGAAGGCGATTATGAAGAGCTGAGTTTCACGCCGGCGTCAGTGGAATAGCGGCAATCACCGCGAGGGCAATTGCCCGACGATCTCTTCCGCGCGCGTCTTGTGACGATCTGCTTCGCCCTGCCAGCGGATAGCCTCTTTGGCTTCGACGCGTGCGCGCTTGCGATGCTTACCCTGGTTGAACCAGGTCGCAGCCGAGCCCACCAGCATGCCGACGATGAATGCGATGAGCAGGAAAACGAAGAGGGGCGCGGCGAGCGAAAGAACCTGATCCTCTGGCCGGAACGGATTGAAAGCGAGCGTCACACTCTGCCGGTTGGCGACGCAGAAGATGATCAGGATGACGCCGAGCGGCAGCAAAATCAAAAGGTTGATGATCTTCTTGGCCATATCGTTCTCCACGCCGGTTTGGCGAAGGCAAGCTTCATGGACGCCAGAATAGAAGTGCGGCGGCGAAGTTCAAGTGCGGCTTGATGCCCGTTTCAGAGGATCAATCCTCTTCGTCGGCCTGTCCGGGGTTCAGCCGCTCACGCAGTTCCTTGCCAGTCTTGAAGAAGGGAACCCACTTCTCCTCGACGAACACGGTATCTCCGGTGCGCGGGTTGCGGCCGGAGCGGGAAGGGCGGTTCTTCACGGAAAATGCGCCGAAGCCGCGCAGTTCGACGCGATTGCCAGCCGCAAGCGCATCAGTGATCTCGTCGAGGACCGCATTGACGATATTTTCGACATCCCGATGATAGAGATGCGGATTGCGTGCTGCAACAATCTGCACCAATTCGGACTTGATCACGTTCGCCCCCTTAAATTATTGATTTCTTATTCAATCCTGGCCAACCTGCCAAACTGAAAGCAGCCCGTCAAGGAGCAACTTTGGGGGCAGGATGCCGTTAATATCCTGGCCTTTGACAAGATCGCCATAACCAAGGATGGTAATCAACCGGGAAACAGCTCCAGCGAGCAGGAAGGGCGTGTTGCTCTTCTTGTCCCAGTCGACGACCGGCAGCTTGTCGCTGACATCTCGCGAGGTCAGATAAGCGCGGATTTCGTCTTCTCCACCGACGGCATCGATAAGTTTCACCTTGAGCGCCTGCCGGCCCGTAAAGATCGTGCCGTCGGCAAGCTTCAGCACCTCGTCGCGCGGCAATTTGCGCCTGTCCACAACGAGATTGACGAACCAGTCGTAACTGTCGAGAACCATATTGCGGATCATGGCTTTGGCCTCTTCACTCGTATCGTGAAAGGGCGAGGGCTCGGCCTTGAGCGGGGAGGATTTGATTTCCTGCAACGAAACGCCGAGCTTGTCGAGCAACGGCTGGATCTGCGGATACTGGAAGATGACGCCGATCGAACCGGTGATCGAGCTTTCGCCGGCAATGATCGTGTCGCCGGCCGTGGCGATCATGTAGCCGGCGGAGGCTGCAAGCGTCCTGACGTCGGAGACGACGGGCTTCTTTTCCGCGATCGCTCGGACCGCCTTGAAGATTTTCTCGCCGCCATAAGTCGTCCCGCCGGGTGAGGAGATCGAGATCACGACTGCCTTCACCTGATCATTGTCCCTGATCTTTGCCAGCCGCTCGAGCAGTTCATCGTCATCGGTGATGAGGCCGGAAATCGTCACATGGGCGATATGGGGCCGGGCGGTGCTGCCTTCGCTGAAGGCAAAATTATAAAGCGCAAAGCCGAGCGCGACGAGCAGCGCGATCGCGGCAAGGCGCCAGAAGCCAAGCCTGCGGCGCAGCAGCCGGCGGTCTGCGATGATCGAGCTATCCATTCCAACCTCCAGAGACGAAACCCAGCGGGCGGTTTGTCACCGCCGGGGAGATAAGGCGCAAGCTGCCGCGAGAAAATGCCCGGAAACCTGTGTTTTTCGGTTTTGTTGCTTGTTGCAGAAAAAAATCCATATTGGCAAGCCAATGTAATAATGCGAAACGAACTGTGATTGGAGCCCGGCATTGCTATATAAGCGGCACGATCATCACACACGGACCAGGCATATGCTCGATACCCTCAGGAACAACGGGAAACCCGCATACGCCGGGTCCAAGGATAGCGCCTACGGCGTTGCCCGGTTCCATTCGACGCGTGTGCGCCGCCTGAAGATATTGTTGCCGGTCGCAGCCCTCATCATTTCCTTGATCTTCATCGCCGTCTCGGTAATCCGCACTTATCTGCCGGATACCATCAAAATCGAGGGCGCCAAGATCGAGAACGGCAAGGTTGTGATGGAGAAGCCGGCCATTGCCGGCCGCAACTCCGACGGTATCAACTATTCGATGCTCGCCGAGCGCGCGCTGCAGGATATCCGCAATCCGGATCTCATCACGCTGGAGACGATCAAGGCTGCGGTGCCGATGAATGACGGCCTGATGGCCCGTGTTACGGCTGCGACTGCAGATTTCAACCGCGCCACCGACAACCTGCACATGACGGCGCCGTTCACCCTCGTTCTGAGCAACGGTCTCGTCGCGAATTTCCAGACCGCACATCTTGATATCAAGGGCGGAAATATGTCGACGGACGATCCCGTCAGAATCACCAAGGACAATGCTTCGATTGTTGCGCGGTCGATGAATATAACCGATAAGGGGCGTGTGATCACATTCGAGGGGAACGTTCGCATGAATGTTGAATCATCCGCCATCCACAAACAGGGCACCTAAAGAGCCGGGTCAAATGACAAAAGATTGTCGCATTTCAACGCGTAAGACTGGCGTAGCTTTCATCACCGGCGCACTTGCCATCGTCCTGTCGGTCGCGGGGGCGGCCGCCCAGTCGACGACCATGCCTGGGATGAAACTATCCAGCGATCAGCCGATCCAGATTGAAAGCAACAAGCTGGAGATCCATGATCAGGAACACACGGCGCTCTTCACCGGCGACGTCAAGGTCGTTCAAGGAACGACGACCCTGCAGGCCGGCAAGATGACGGTCTATTACAAGGACAAGTCGAAGCAGCCCGCAGCAGGCGATGCTGCCACCAAGCCGGCGCCTGCTGCCCAGACGGCTCCGGCCGCGGCGGAACAGTCGAACTCGCTTGCCTCCGGCAGTGCCGATATCGACAAGATCCTGGTGACCGACAAGGTTTACCTGACGTCGGGAACGCAGACGGCGACCGCCGATGACGGCAATTTCGATATGACTTCCCAGGTCTTTATCCTCACGGGCAAGAAGGTCGTTTTGACCGATGGCCCGAACGTCTTTACCGGCTGCCAGCTTACCGTTCATATGGCGACTGGTCAGGCGGAGCTTGAAAGCTGCGGTGGTCGTGTCCAGATTCAGCTCGATCCAAAATCGCAGCCGAGTCAGCAGCCAAAGCAGAATTGAGAAGTCGGCCTTACACGTGAAGCTATTCTCCTTATCCACCAAGTCCGGCAGAGCCGCGACGGAAGCTGCGGCCGCCTCCGTCGATAAGGCCCGCTACCAGGGAACGCTGATTGCACGCGGTCTCACCAAGACCTATGCGACACGGCGTGTCGTCAACGGCGTTTCGCTGGTGGTGCGGCGTGGTGAGGCCGTCGGCCTGCTGGGGCCAAACGGCGCCGGCAAGACGACCTGTTTCTACATGATCACCGGCCTCGTGCCGGTCGATGAGGGAACCATAGAAATCGACGGCAACGACGTGACGACGATGCCGATGTATCGTCGCTCCCGCCTCGGCGTCGGCTACCTGCCGCAGGAGGCCTCGATCTTTCGCGGCTTGACGGTGGAGGAGAATATCCGCGCCGTCCTCGAGGTCCATGAAAAGGACAAGGCGGCGCGTGAGCGCAAGCTCGACGAACTGCTCGAGGAGTTTCACATCGCGAAGCTCCGCAAGAGTGCCGCCGTGGCTCTCTCGGGCGGTGAGCGCCGACGCCTGGAAATTGCCCGCGCGCTTGCGACCGACCCGACCTTCATGTTGCTCGACGAGCCCTTTGCCGGTGTCGACCCGATCTCGGTTGCCGATATTCAGAACCTCGTGCATCATTTGACGGCACGCGGCATTGGCGTTCTCATCACCGATCACAATGTGCGTGAGACGCTGGGACTGATCGACCGGGCCTATATCATCCATGCCGGCGAAGTGCTGACCCATGGACGCGCCAACGATATCGTCAACAACCCGGAAGTGCGCCGGCTTTATCTGGGCGACAATTTCAGTCTTTGAGCCAAACCTGGACGACAGAAAATTACGCTGTCGTTTAGGTTCCGCTTGACCAAATAGGATAAAAAAGCAATTTTTGGGCCAACTCGGATTTCCGTGGCCCGAAGCCTTGATCGGACGCGGTTTCTTGGAGGAGTCGAGGGAGTTTCGCGTCCGCCATGGCCCTGTCTGCCAATCTTTTTCTGCGACAGAACCAGTCCCTGGTGATGACACCGCAACTGATGCAGTCCATTCAGTTGCTGCAGATGACGCATGTCGAACTCACTCAGTTCATCGCCCAGGAAGTGGAGAAGAATCCGCTCCTCGAATTTCCGTCGGGCGAAGGCGATGCCGGTGAACGCGGAGAGGCTGTCGAAGAACCCCACCCCCAGCAATCGGAGGACGCGGGCGACAGCGACTATGAAGGCCGCGACGAAACGCTTTCCGCCGACTGGTACGATAATGGCAGCCCGAGCCGGCTGAGCGATGAGCTGGACGCCAACTACGCCAATGTCTTTCCGGATGATGGAGCGCCGCAGCGGCTCGATGCGCCGGAACTCATCAGCCAGTGGAAGTCGATGCCCGGCAGCGCCGAAGGTGCTGACAATTACGATCTTGATGATTTTGTCGCCGGCCAGGTGTCCTTGCGCGAGCATCTTGCCCAGCAGATACCCTTTGTATTGCCCGATATGACCGATCGCCTCGTCGCCCAGAATCTGGTCGATCAGCTTGATGAGGCCGGCTATCTGCAAGCCGATGTTGGCGAAGCCGGCGAGCGTCTCGGCACTGATGCAGAAGATATCGAGCGCGTGCTCTCAGCGCTGCAGACGCTTGATCCGCCTGGCGTCTTTGCGCGTAGCCTTGCCGAATGCCTGGCTATCCAGCTTCGCCAGAAGGATCGTTTCGATCCCGCCATGCAGGCTCTCGTCGAAAATCTCGAACTTCTGGCACGGCGCGACTTCGTCACCCTGAAACGCCTCTGTGGCGTCGATGAGGAAGACCTGCTCGATATGCTCGGCGAAATCCGCCAGCTCAATCCGAAGCCCGGCAGCGGTTTCGAGGCCGGCGTTTCAGAGGCGATCATGCCTGACGTCGTCGTCCGCCCCTCCTCGGACGGCGCCTGGCTGGTCGAGCTCAATCCGGATACGCTGCCACGGGTCCTCGTCAATCAGTCCTATTTTTCGCACGTAGCGAAGAACGGCGAGGATCACGCCTTCCTCTCCGAATGCCTGCAGACCGCCAATTGGTTGACGCGCAGCCTCGACCAGCGCGCCAAGACCATCATGAAGGTGGCGAGCGAGATCGTGCGCCAGCAGGATGCCTTCCTGTTGCATGGCGTTGATCATCTGCGGCCGCTGAACCTGAAAACGGTGGCCGAGGCGATCAAGATGCATGAATCGACGGTCAGCCGGGTCACCTCGAATAAATATATGCTGACGCCGCGCGGGCTTTTCGAGCTGAAATATTTCTTCACGGTTTCGATCAGCGCCGTCGCGGGGGGCGACAGCCATTCGGCGGAAGCAGTTCGCCACAAGATCCGCGCCCTGATCCTGCAGGAAAGCCCCGATGCGGTGCTTTCCGACGACGACATCGTCGATATGCTCAAGAAGGGTGGGATCGATCTCGCGCGCCGTACGGTCGCCAAATACCGCGAGGCAATGAACATCGCCTCTTCTGTCCAGCGCCGCAGGGAAAAGCGCGCGCTGGCCAAGGTCGCCGGTTTCTGACTTGCAATGCTAGGGCGAGCAAATGATCGCCGCTAGGAACCGCTGATGGCGAAGACCTCCCCATTTCATGGGATTTTCATTGCACGTTTTCCGCGTATGATAGGTCTCGCTGTGCCGGGCTATTGACTTTCCGGGAGGCTGTCGCTAGAAGCCCGCCGCAATCGGAGCAGCGAAGGGCGTCCGGGCATTATCCCCATCATCCTCAGGACAGCAGGGACACGCGGACTTGAGCTCATCTTGCTTGAGATTGCGCGAAGTGCTTGGATGAGCCTGAGGCTTGGCGTAAACTGGTACTCGCAAACTACTATAAGAAGGGAAACTCCATGAGTGTGCGTGTATCCGGTAAACATATGGAAATTGGTGACTCCTTCCGTCAAAAGATCGAGGACCAAATCGGTTTGGCCGTCACGAAATACTTCGACGGGGGATATTCCGGTCAGGTAATCGTGGAAAAACAGAACTCTCGTTTTTCTGCCGATTGTAAGCTTCATCTCGATAGTGGCGTCGTGCTGCATGCAGCAGGCGAGGCCATGGATCCGCAGATTGCCTTTGATGCGGCATCCGAGCGCATCGAGAAGCGCCTGCGCCGCTACAAGCGGAAGCTCAAAGATCACCACGCCGGAAATCATCTGAACGGTAACGGCTTTGCAGAAGTCGCCTATACCGTCATGGACGCGGTTCCCGATCACGAAGACGAGGTCCCGGACGATTTCGCTCCGGCCATCGTCGCCGAAAGCACGAAGCAGCTCAAGACGATGTCCGTCGCAACCGCCGTCATGGCGCTCGACATGACCGACGAGCCGCTTCTCCTGTTCCGCAGCCCCGGCAAGGAGCAGCTCAACATCGTTTACCGTCGTCACGACGGAAATATTGGCTGGATCGATTCGGCCAATATCAAAGGCTGAGATCAGGGCGAGGGAGCGGCGCAGGCGCTGCTCCCTCAACCACTTGATTTCGGCGACAAAAGGAAAAAGAAATGGCATTGGCAGATTTGCTGCACCAGGATGCGATCATTCCCGCCCTCAGGGTAAATTCCAAGAAACAGTTGCTTCAGGAATTGGCAGCAAAAGCCTCCAGGACTACGGGGCTTTCCGAGCGGGAAATCTTCGATGTGATCCTGCAGCGCGAACGTCTGGGCTCGACCGGCGTCGGCAACGGCATCGCCATTCCTCACGGCAAGCTCGTCAATATCCATTCCATCGTCGGTATTTTCGCCCGGCTGGACCAGCCGGTTGATTTCGAAGCGCTGGACGACCAGCCGGTCGATCTGGTGTTCCTGCTCCTGGCGCCGGAAGGCGCCGGCGCCGATCACCTGAAGGCGCTTTCGCGCATCGCCCGGGTGCTGCGCGACCATGATCTGGTCGCCAAGTTGCGCGCGACCGATTCCGCTTCGGCAATTTATGCCTTCCTCAATGAAGAGCAGACGTCGAACGCAGCCTGACGGCTGGCGATCCACCCGGAATGCAAAAAGGCGCCCGAATGATCAGGCGCCTTTTTCTTGTCATGAGATCGGCAATCAGAACTCTTCCCAACTGTCCTGGGCAACGGCGGCAGAACTGCGAGACTGGGCAACGGCCCGGCGCGGGGCCGGAGCAGCCGAACGTGGCGTCGGCGCAGCCGGTGTGCGCATCTGCTGTGTGGCCGAGCGCAATGCCCCGGCATTGCCCTGGCCGGAGACCCGGAAGCGGGTGACCAGTGCCTTCAGCGTCTGAGCCTCGTCGTTCAGCGTCACGCTGGCTGCGGTGGTTTCTTCCACCATCGCGGCGTTCTGCTGTGTGACCTGGTCCATCTGGTTGACGGCCTGGTTGATTTCCTTCAGGCCGACGGCCTGTTCACTGGCCGAGGCGGAGATCTGACGGATGAGGCCGTTGATGCCCATCACCTGCTCGGCAATCTTGTGCAGCGTGTCGCCGGCGCGGCCGACGAGATCGACGCCGTCCTTGACCTGGACGGCCGAGGTGTTGATGAGCGTCTTGATCTCCTTGGCGGCATTCGCCGAACGCTGGGCGAGTTCCCGGACTTCCTGTGCGACGACTGCAAATCCCTTGCCTGCTTCGCCGGCGCGGGCCGCTTCGACACCGGCGTTCAGAGCCAGAAGATTCGTCTGGAAGGCGATCTCGTCAATGACGCCGATGATGCGCGAAACCTCAGTGGAGGACTGCTCGATGCCGTGCATGGAGGCAATCGCCTTCTGCACAACTTCGCCTGATTTCTCGGCGTCTTCGCAAGCGAGATTGACGTTGTCGGCTGCCGTACGGGCGTTCTCGGCGCTGGAATTGACCTGGGCGGTGAGCTCGTTGAGCGCCGCTGCCGTCTCTTCCAGACTTGCCGCCTGCTGTTCGGTGCGCTTGGCAAGGTCGGAGGCGCTGTTGCTGATTTCGCCCGTGCCGGAGCCGATATTGACGACGCTGAGGCTCATCGTGTTGATGGTTTCCTCAATGCTTGCGAGCGCAGCGTTGAAGTCCTGCTTCAGCTTGCCGTATTCGCCGGGGAATTCCTCGGTAATGCGGTGGCCGAGATTGCCCTGTGACAGTTCGGAAAGGCCAGCACCGACGATCGAGACGATGTGACGCTGCAGGCTGACCGATTGCTGGCGTTCCGATTCCGAGCGACCGCGTTCGGTTTCGGCTGCAAGGCGCTGGCTGTCGGCCTCGGCTTCGAGACGCCGCGTATCGGCAAGCGCGAAGCGGAAGCCTTCGAGAGCCTTGGCGACCGAGCCGATTTCGTCGGCGCGGTTCTGGCCGGCGACCGTTTCGTCATATTTGCCGTCGCTCAGCGCCTTGACGCTGGAAACGAGGCCAGCGAGCGGACGCTGAACGAGCGAGCGGACGGCGAAGTAGAGGGCGATCAGCACGGCGCCGAGCACGATGATGCCGTTGATGACCATCATGAAGGTCTGATCCTGAACCGGCGCATTCATCGCAGCATGCGGAACGTCGACCAGCACGACCCAGTTGGCGTTCAGGCCGGGAACTGCGAAGGGATAGACAACACGGTCGAAGGGATCGAGGCCATCGAAGCTGAGATTCTTGACGAGACCGACTTTCATGGACGAAAGCGCAGCCTTCACGTCAGCAGAGCCGGGATTGTCGCCATAGGGCTTGGACATCAGGTCGGGGGCCGGAGCGACGATCCAGTTGCCGTTCTGGGCGATGAGCGTCACACGGCCGGAGCCGAAGGGCCGCAGCGCCTGCACCTTGTCGGTAAGCGACTTCAGCGAGATATCGACGCCCTCCACACCGATCATCTTGCCGCCGGACATGACCGGATAGGCAATCGACGTCAGCAGGGTCGGGACGTCGGTGCCTTCGGCGAGGTAGGGCGCCGTGATCGCGCCCTTGCCACTGTCGGCGGCGAGCTTCCACCACTCGGCGGTATAGTCGTTCTCGAAAGTCGAGAATTGGATGTCACCGGTCCTGGTTTTCGACCAGTAAGGCGTGAAGGCGCCGACCTTGTTGGTGCCCTCGTCATTGTTGTTGGCAATTTCCGTGGTCTTGCCGTCGAAGGTGCCAAGCTGCTCGCAGAACCAGCTGCCGAAGGCGAAGGCGTTCTGTTCGAGATTGGCCTTCAGAATGCTGATAATGCCCTTGCGATCGAGAATCTTGCCTTCATGTCCGCGTCCTACGACGCCCGACATGGTGCGGGCCGCACTCGCGAGTTCGCCGACATTGGCTGCAATCTCGTTGGCGATCGACTTGGCTTCCGAGTTGGCCTGATCCAGCGTCAGGGTCTGGACGCGGTTACGGGTCTGGTCGATGAGGAAGAGGTTCGAAACGACAAGCACCAGTGCAATGGCGGCACCGGTAATGACTATGAGCTTCGCCGCAAGCGATTTCATTCTGAAAATGAACATAGGTTCCTCGGGGCAAGGACGCACCGAAGGGCCATTCTCCGGCGCAGCGGGTAAGGCACGCTCTATCATGGAGCAGCCATGGGGGTGACCGCCTCGAAGATGAACGAAGTCGCGATCGCCCGAAGGATCGCCAGAAACCTCTTAAATTTGAATGAAATTCGCTATGTTTCGGCAGCAAATCCGGAAAGCCACCCCAAAACTAGGGGTAGCTTTTCATCGATTGTTCGCGGCTGGACTGGACTATATTCTGTCTGCGACTTCGGCTGCGAGCGGAATGGAGGGCTGAGCCCCCGGCTTCAGGCAGGCGAGCGAGCCGGCAACCGCTGCACGGCGCAGCGCCGAGTCGAAATCCAGACCCTCATCGAGGCTTGCTGCGAAATAGCCGCAGAACGTATCGCCAGCGCCGACGGTATCGACGGGTTCGATGACAAGGCCCTGCGCACGGGAAATCTGGCCATCCCGGATCGCGATGACACCATCGCCGCCGAGCGTAACGATCAGCGTCTGGCCGGTCTCGGCATGCAGCCGCTCCAACGCCGCCTCACGGTCGCCGGGACTCATGTTCTCCTCTCCCGCCAGCCGCTCGAATTCGGTCTCGTTGGCAATGACGATGTCGGCCAGCCGGCCGAGTCGCGGCGCATCCGGAATGAGCGGCGCAAGATTGAGAATGCTGGTGATGCCCTTGGCACGGGAGGCAGTAAGCGCACGCTCGACCGCCTCGACCGGAACTTCAAGCTGCAGCATCAGAATATCGCCTTCATTCATGGCGTTGACGGCGGCCTCGGCATTGCCACCGCTGACCTTGCCGTTCGCGCCGGGAATGACCGCGATCATGTTTTCGCCGTCGCCGCCGACGAGAATGAGGGCCGTGCCCGTCGGCCCCTCGACATGGCTGACGCGCGAAAGATCGGTGCCGGCGCCGTCGAGCAGTTCAAGGGCGCCTTCGGCAAAGGCATCCTTGCCGACAGCGCCCGCCATATGGACATAGCGGCCCGCGCGGCGGGCGGCGAGCGCCTGATTGGCACCCTTGCCGCCGGCAGCCGTTGCAAAGCTATTGCCGGCAACCGTTTCTCCGGGCTTCGGCAGGCGCTCGGTGGTGGCGATAAGGTCCATGTTGATGGAGCCGAAAACTGTGATCATGGAATGTCTGTCCCTTGCTTCGGGTCGCGACACTGCCGAAGCGATCACTCCTCGTCAACCACCCTGAGCTTGAGCAGTCCGGTCCTGCTTTCGACTGATTTCGCCGCCGGCTCGCTCACTTGCGCCGGCTTGCCGTCGCCGCCTGCCTCGAATTCCAGCGCCTCGATCTTCGCGCCGCGCTTGGTAAGCTTGTCCGCCGAGGTAATAATCTGGTCCACGTCGCGCTGCGTCTGGGAAAAATGTCCCTGCAGCTTGCGCACGCGCTCGTCGAGCCGGCCGAGATCGTCCATGAGCAGGGCAACTTCACCCTGGATGACATGCGCCTGCGCCCGCATACGTTGGTCTTTCAGCACAGCCTGAATGACCTGGATCGACAGCATCAGGAGCGAAGGCGAGACGATGACGACGCGTGCGCGGTGAGCCTTCTGCACGATCGCTTCGAAATTCTCGTGAATTTCAGCGAAGATCGATTCCGAGGGAACGAAGAGGAAAGCCGTCTCCTGCGTCTCGCCCTGAATCAGATATTTGTCGGAAATATCCTTGATATGGACTTCCATGTCGCGACGAAACTGCTGGCCGGCAAGCTTGCCGGCGTCCGCGCCGCCTGCATCACGGATCGCGTTCCACGCTTCGAGCGGAAATTTGGCATCGATGACGAGCGGTGGTGCCCCATTCGGCATTCGGATCGTGCAGTCAGGTCGCGAGCCATTGGAAAGCGTCTGCTGGAAGGTATAGGCGCCCATTGGCAGGCCATCGGCGACGATCGTTTCCATACGCGACTGGCCGAAAGCCCCACGCGTCTGCTTGTTGGAAAGAATGGCCTGCAGCCCGACGACATCCTTGGCGAGCGTCTGGATATTATTCTGGGCTACATCGATCACCGCCAGGCGCTCCTGCAGTTTCTGCAGGTTGTCATGCGTCGATTTCGTCTGCTCGGTCAGCGTCGAACTCATGCGCTGTGACATGCCGTCGATCCGCTGGTTGATCGCATGATTGAGCTCGGCCTGCCGTGCACCGAAGACCTCCGTCATGGTCGAGATGCGTCCCTGCATCTCCGCCTGGATTTTCAGAAGCTCGCCCATGCGCGCTTCGCTTTCTGT
This sequence comes from Rhizobium sp. P1_E6, assembly GCF_056405875.1. NCBI lineage: Bacteria > Pseudomonadati > Pseudomonadota > Alphaproteobacteria > Hyphomicrobiales > Rhizobiaceae > Rhizobium > Rhizobium sp. P1_E6. The sequence goes on from NZ_JBFUBG010000015.1 coordinate 16,913, forward strand.
GGCGCGAAGATTGGCCTCCTCCGCCTCCTCGCGGCGGATGCCGGCATTGCGAAAGGCAAACACGATCGCCACGAGAATGAGAACGGCGAGCGCGGCGCCCGCGACTGCAAGCATGGCCGGGTTCGGCACGGGCAGGGAGAAGGTGAGTGAGTCGGGTGTCATGGTCATATTGCACCATAACAAAATGGACAGCGATATCCAGATCAAAACGTGAACAATCCGCGCCGGCCTGTCAGGCGCCGTCAGCGCTACTTCGCTGTAATCTGAGAAAAATTAGCGGGCATACTTAACGATTGCTAAACCATATTCGCCAAATCTGGCGCGGAAATTCCCCTCCGCATCCGCGCCAGATAGAGATCCTCCATGACTCCCCAGCAGACCGATAATGCCCTCAAGCAGCGCCTTGACTTCATTGAGCTCGACGATGAGGCACGCAAGAATCTGCGGGAGCTGCGGCCGGCGATCTCCGAGCTGCTCGGCGGCGCCCTGGACAAGTTCTACAATAAGCTTGCCAAGACTCCGGCTGTTGCAGGCTTCTTTTCCGACAAGGCCCATATGGGTCACGCCAAGAAGCGTCAGCAGGAACATTGGGGCAATCTTTCCGGTGGCAATTTCGACCAGAGCTATGTGAATGGCGTCACGGCCGTCGGCCGCACCCATGCCCGCATCGGCCTAGAGCCGCGCTGGTATATTGGCGGCTATGCGCTTGTCATGTCGGAGCTCGTCCGGGGCCTGATGGAAAAGCAGTGGCCATCGCTCTTTGCCCGCCAGCAAGGAAAGGCGCTTGCCGAAAAGCTGACCGCCGTCATCAAGGCTGCGATGCTCGACATGGATTATTCCATCTCCGTCTATCTCCAGGCGCTTGAAGAAAAGCGCCAGGCGCTGGAAGAAGAACGCGCTCGCTCCGAAGCCGATCAGGCGCTGGCACTGGAACATCTGCGCCGCGGCCTCGAAGCGCTGTCGCGCGGCGATCTCGAGGCGACCCTTCCTGCCGATCTGCCCGGCAATTTCCGGGAGATGGCCGAGGACTACAACAGGGCCGTCAACGCTCTTCGCAATTCCTTCACTTCCGTCCGCACGACGTCCGGTCACATTCTCGAAGGCGCCGATGTGATGTCGAAGGCAACGGACGATCTTGCCTTGCGCACCGCGCAGCAGGCTGCGGGCGTCGAAGAAAGCTCGGCTGCGCTACAGCAGCTCTCCGTCAGCGTCAGCCAGACCGCCGCCAATGCCGAGAAGGCGTCCGGCGCCGTGCGCGAAACACAGGAAAAAGCCAAGAATTCCGGCGAACTCGTCAACAGCGCCGTTTCGGCCATGGCCGGTATCGAGAAGTCTTCCACCGAAATCGCCAAGATCATTGGCGTCATCGATGAGATCGCTTTCCAGACCAACCTGCTGGCGCTGAACGCCGGCGTCGAGGCCGCCCGCGCCGGTGATGCCGGCAAGGGCTTCGCCGTCGTCGCACAGGAAGTCCGTCAGCTTGCGCAGCGCACGGCCGATGCCGCCAAGGAGATCAAGAATCTGATCTCCGAAAGCTCGACACAGGTGAACGAGGGGGTGAACATCGTCAGCAGCACCGGTGAGGCGCTGAGCGACATGATCAGCCGAATCGACATCATCAACAGCTTCGTTGCCGATATTGCGGCTGCCGCGCGCGATCAGGCAACGGGCGTCAACGAGGTGAGCGTAGCGATCCGTAATATGGACACCATCACCCAGCAGAATTCCGGCATGGTCGAGCGTACCTCGGCCGAAACCCGCAAGCTGAAGGATGGGGTCGAAAACCTCATTGAACTGCTGCAGCGTTTCCGTGCAAGCGCCGAAGGCCGTCAGGTTGCTCGTGCCGCTCGCCGCGCAGCCTGACAATCCGGGCGAAAACCGGGCAGGCGCTGCAAAAAACCGCAATCCCTGCCCGGCGGATAATTCCCTAGTGTGAAAAGATGGGTTATGGGAACGCCATGACCATCAAGCCACTCATCATTCTTCCCGATCCCGTTCTCCGTCAGGTTTCCAAGCCGATCGAGCGGGTTGATGCTGATCTCCAGCGCGTTGTCGACGACATGCTGGACACTATGTATGACGCACCGGGCATCGGCCTTGCCGCAATCCAGGTCGGTGTTGCGCGCCGGATGCTCGTCATCGATCTTTCGAAGGAAGGCGAGGAAAAACAGCCGCTCGTCTTCATCAATCCGGAGATCGTCAGCTCCTCGGACGAACGTTCCGTCTATGAGGAAGGCTGCCTTTCCATTCCCGATTATTATGCTGAAGTGGAACGGCCCGCCAAGGTTACCGCCAAATATCTCGACCGCGAAGGCAAGGAGCAGAGCGTGGAGGCTGACGGGCTTCTGGCGACCTGCCTCCAGCACGAGATCGATCACTTGAATGGCGTGCTTTTCATCGATCATATCTCGAGGCTGAAGCGCGAGATGGTGATCAAGAAGTTCACCAAGTCCGCCAAGTCTAAGGCGCTTTGAACCGCCAAGGCGGGAGAATACAAGGCTTCGAAGGGCTTGATCTCAAGCTCGTAAACCCGTTTGAAGACGGCTGATCCTCAATTGGCGAGATAGAATGTCTCTTCGTATTGTTTTCATGGGAACGCCCGACTTCTCCGTCCCGACGCTGCGCCTGCTCGTCGACGCCGGCCACCAGATCGTTGCCGTCTATACCCAGCCGCCGCGGCCGGGCGGGCGGCGCGGGCTCGATCTTCAGAAATCGCCGGTGCACCATGCGGCCGAACTGCTCGGCCTGCCGGTTTTCACACCAATCAATTTCAAAGATCCCGAAGAGCGTGAGCGCTTCCGCGCGCTGGGTGCCGATGTCGGCGTCGTCGTCGCCTACGGGCTGCTGCTGCCCGAAGCTATCCTGACCGGCACGCGTTACGGATGCTACAACGGCCATGCCTCGCTGCTGCCGCGCTGGCGTGGCGCGGCCCCCATCCAGCGGGCGATCATGGCGGGCGACGCAAAAACCGGCATGATGGTCATGAAGATGGACAAGGGCCTCGATACAGGCGACGTGGCACTGACCCGGGAAGTCGAGATCGGTGCCAATATGACGGCAGGCGAACTGCACGACAGGCTGATGCATGTCGGCGCCAAAGCCATGGCAGAAGCCATGGTCAGGCTGGAGATGGACGATCTGCCGCTCACACCGCAGCCTGCCGAAGGCGTGCTCTATGCCGCCAAGATCGACAAGGCGGAAACGCGCATCGATTTCGGCCGCAACGCCAAGGACGTTCACAATCACATCCGCGGCCTCGCACCCTTCCCGGGTGCCTGGTTCGAACTTGAAAGCAACGGCAAGCCCGAGCGTATCAAGGTGCTGGGCTCCGAGCTTGATACGGGTGAGGGCGCAGCCGGTGAACTTTTGACGGATGACCTTGTGGTCGCCTGTGGCGCCGGCGCCATCCGCTTGACCAAGCTTCAGAAGGCTGGCGGCAAACCGCTCGCCGCCGCCGATTTCCTGCGCGGCACGCCGCTTGCCGCGGGCACGAGGCTCGCCTGATGCCACGTTACCGCATGATCGTCGAATATGACGGCGGACCCTATGTCGGCTGGCAGCGACAGGACAACGGGCCGTCGGCGCAAGGCGCGATCGAAGCCGCGATCTTCTCGGCGAGCGGCGATACCGTTTCTATCCGTGGTGCAGGGCGCACCGATTCAGGCGTTCATGCCATGGGTCAGGTCGTCCATGCCGATCTCTCGAAGGAATGGTCCCCCTTCAAGCTGCAGAATGCGTTGAACGCCCATCTGAAGCTCGCCGGCGAGAAGGTGGCGATCCTGAGCGTCGAGCTAGCGAGCGAATTCTTCGACGCCCGGTTTTCGGCGCTTCGGCGGCACTATCTCTATCGTATCATCACCCGCCGGGCACCGCTCGCACTGGAGGCGGGCAAGGCATGGTGGGTGCCGAAGTCGCTGGATCATGAGGTCATGCATGCTGCCGCCCAGACACTCGTCGGCAATCATGACTTTTCCACCTTTCGTTCGGCTCACTGTCAGGCCAACAGCCCGGTGCGCACTCTCGACAGGCTGGACGTGACCCGCAATGGCGAGCTCATCGAGATTCGCGCCACCGCCCAGAGCTTCCTGCATAACCAGATCCGTTCCTTTGCCGGAACGCTGAAGCTGGCAGGCGAAGGCAAATGGACGCCAGAGGATGTGCGGGCAGCACTCGACGCGCGCGACCGAAAAGCCTGCGGCCCTGTAGCGCCGCCCGACGGGCTCTATTTCATGCAGGTGGATTATCCCGAAGTGATCACCGATCGCCGCAAGCCGATGGATGAAAACGATGACGGTGACGATCTATCATAATCCGGCCTGTGGCACGTCGCGCAACACGCTGGCCATGATCCGCCAGTCCGGCGAGAAGCCCGAGATCATCGAATATCTGAAGACGCCGCCGACACGCGAAAGGCTTGTCGAACTGATCGCCACGATGGGCATGTCCGTCCGCGATCTTCTTCGTCAGAACGGAACGCCTTATGCCGAACTTGGCCTGGATAATCCTGCTCTGACCGACGAAGAGCTGCTCAACGCGATGATGGCGCATCCGATCCTCATCAACCGGCCGATCGTGGTGACGGAAAAGGGCGTGCGGCTGTGCCGACCGTCCGAAGCGGTCCTGGGCATTCTGCCCAATCCGGACATCGGCACCTTCACCAAAGAAGATGGCGAAGTCGTCAAACCACGCTGACTACGATGGATAGATGCCCAGGAAGTTCTGCAGATATTCCGATAGCAGCATCGATGGGACCAGGAGCACCAGCGTCAGAGCGCCGACCATCAGGGCATGGCCGTGGCAGATCATCCTCAGGACGCGCGCCAGCGCGAAGACCTGCGCCAGCATGAAGACGAGCAGCAGCAGCGACACGACACCGACGGAGCCCGGCAGGAAGAACACGAGCGCCAGTAGCAGCCCGTTGATATAGGCGAGCGGCACGTTGAGCCAGTTGAAGCCGACGACGACAGGCGCGAAACGCTCGCCCATGCGGAAAGCAAGCAGCAGCAGGCCGGCAAAAACCAGGGGCACGAACCAGTTCGCAAGCTCTACGAGCCCAAGCCGAAAATAGAAGGGAAAGCCGACGTCGGCCTCCGGCGGCATGGACCGGAGATAGGCATTGCGCCACCAGAGCCACGAAATGCCCGTCGGCGGCAGGCACCAGATGATCGCCCAAAAGGAGCGGTTCACGCCGCGATCCGATATGTCGAGGAAGCGGAAACCGCGCGGGTCGAGCTTGATCAGCAACCAGATGCCGGCGAGATAGTATTGAACCTCTCTAAAGCCCGGCATTCGCAAACCATCGTTCGATGAAGGTCTCGTAGATCGCCGTCAGCGTCTCCAGATCGGCAACCGCGACCCGTTCGTCGACCATATGCATGGTCTGGCCGACGAGGCCGAATTCCACGACCGGGCAATAATCCTTGATGAAGCGGGCATCCGACGTGCCGCCCGTCGTCGACAATGCCGGCGATGCACCGGTGACGCTTTCCACTGCCGAGGACAGCGAGGCGATCAGTGCGTTGTTGCGCGTCAGGAAGACATGGCTCGGGCGGTCTGCCCAGATGATCTCGTAGTTCACCGGCTCGCGGCCCGGCCGCAATGCACCGTCCGCCGCTGCCGCGTCGAGCCGCCGGACAATCTCGGCTCGCAGCGTATCGGCCGTCCAGGTGTCGTTGAAACGGATGTTGAAGCTCGCCGAGGCCTTTGCCGGAATGACGTTGGTCGCGGGATTGCCGACATCCACAGTTGTCACTTCGAGATTGGACGGCTGGAAGTTATCCGTGCCGGTATCGAAGGGCGGATCCATAAGCGCTTGCGTGAGTTGCAGCATGCCGCGCACCGGATTGTCGGCAAGATGCGGATAGGCGGCATGACCCTGCACGCCATGCACGACGATCTTGCCGGACAGCGAACCGCGCCGGCCGATCTTGATCATGTCGCCGAGCTTGTTCGGATTGGTCGGCTCGCCGACGACGCAGGCGTCCCAGCGCTCGCCGCGTTCGGTCGCCCACTGCAGCAGCTTGATCGTGCCATTGATCGAAGGGCCTTCTTCGTCGCCGGTAATCAGGAAGGAAATCGAGCCCTGTGGCGCGCCGTGTTTTTCGACATGGCGGGCGACAGCGGCGGCAAAGCAGGCGATGCCGCCCTTCATGTCAACCGCGCCGCGACCGAAAAGCTCGCCATTGGCAATCTCGGCGGCAAAGGGGGGATGTGTCCAGGCGGCTTCATCGCCGACGGGCACGACATCGGTATGTCCCGCAAACATCAGGTGCGGACCTTCGGTGCCGAGGCGGGCATAGAGGTTTTCGACATCGGGCGTGCCGGCCTCTTTCGAAACCATCCGGTCGACCTTGAAGCCGAGGGGCGAAAGCATCGCTTCGAGCGCCGAAAGCGCTCCGCCCTCTGCCGGCGTCACGGACGGGCAGCGGATCAAGGTCTGAAGATTGGCAATAGGATTCGTGGCGGTCATGATGGTCGAATTATCCGGTGGGAATGGCAAAGGCGTGGCAAGGCGCGAGCTCGCCTTGCCCAAAAAGACGCCGATTGTTTACCGAATCAATGTCGGGCTGTCATCAATCTCTGAGCAGTTCGTTGATGCCTGTCTTGGAGCGGGTCCGCTCATCGACGCGCTTGACGATCACGGCGCAGTAGAGGTTCGGAGCCTGCTGGCCGTTTGCCATCGTCTTGTCCGATGGCAGCGAGCCGGCAACGACGACGGAGTAGGGCGGCACTTCGCCATAGGTAATTTCGCCGGTGGCGCGGTCGACGATCTTGGTCGACTTGCCGATGAAGACGCCCATGCCGAGCACGGAGCCTTCACGCACGATGCAGCCTTCGACGACTTCCGAACGGGCGCCGATGAAGCAATTGTCCTCGATGATCGTCGGGCCGGCCTGCATCGGCTCCAGAACACCGCCGATACCGACGCCGCCGGAGAGGTGTACATGCTTGCCGATCTGCGCGCAGGAACCGACTGTGGCCCAGGTGTCGACCATCGTGCCTTCGCCGACATAGGCGCCGAGGTTGACGAAGGACGGCATCAGGATGGCGTTCGGAGCGATATAGGCCGAGCGGCGCACGACCGCATTCGGCACGGCGCGGAAGCCGGCGGCGCGGAACTGGTTTTCGCCCCAGCCCTCGAACTTCGAGGGAACCTTGTCCCACCAGGTCGACTGGCCGGGACCGCCTTTGACGACTTCCATGTCGTTGAGGCGGAAGGACAGCAGCACGGCCTTCTTAAGCCACTGATTGACTTTCCAGACGCCGTCGGCGCCGCGCTCGGCCACGCGCGCCTTGCCTTCGTCGAGCAGGTTAAGAGCCGCCTCGACCGCATCTCGTACTTCACCCTTCGTCGACGTGTTCACATTGTCGCGATTGTCGAAGGCGGTTTCGAGGGTCTTTTCGAGGGATGCGAGGTCGATGGCGCTCATGGGAATTCCTTAAACTTCGATCTTTATCGTGGAGACGGCAGAGTCTCCGGAATTGCGGTTGGCGGGCTGTCACCCGATCTACAGCATGCGCCCGTAAAATGGAATAATTTTTCGGACAAGATCATATCTGGATTCAAGGCGTTATAGCGACATATCCGATCACTCGTGACCGGTGATACTGAAAGGCATTTCGACATGGCAAAGGCAAGAAACGGCGGTGCGCGGCGCAAGGACGGCGTCTGGGACCCGCTAAAGAGCAGTTCGACCGACAGGCAGCGCGCGGAAGCGGTTCCGAAGACGCCGCAGACGCTCTCGCCGGCCTATCGCCTTGCCTATGTGGACGAGGACTTCCTCTGCCGCGAGGAGCTGCGGCCGATCCGCCTGCAGCTCGAGCTTCTCAAGGTCGAGATGATGCTGGCTGAGCGCGGCATCAAGTCGACTGTCGTCATGTTCGGCGGCGCCCGCATTCCGGCACCCGGCCAGAGTGCCTGGGCTGCCCGCAACGAGACCCAGCGTGTTAACCTCGAAGCGGCATCGGTCTATTATGACGAGGCCCGCAAATTCGCCCGTCTCTGCTCGCGCTATGCGGCCGGTTTCGATTTCCACGAATATGTCGTGGTCACCGGCGGTGGCCCCGGCGTCATGGAAGCGGGAAACCGCGGCGCGGCGGATGAGGGAGCCCCTTCGATCGGCCTCAACATCGTGCTGCCGCACGAGCAGGCGCCGAATGCCTATGTGACGCCCGAGCTCAGCTTCAACTTCCACTATTTCGCGATCCGCAAGATGCACTTCATGGTGCGCGCCAAGGCAGTCGCAGTCTTCCCCGGCGGCTTCGGAACGCTGGACGAATTCTTCGAATGCCTGACGCTGATCCAGACCGGTCGCATGGAGCGTATCCCGCTGCTGCTCTTCGGTTCGAAATTCTGGCACAGCATCATCAACTTCGAGGCGCTTGCGGAATTCGGGACGATCGCCCCTGAAGACGTGAACCTGATCAGTTTCGTCGATACCGCCGACGAAGCCTGGAAGATCGTCCAGGATTTCTACGAGCACCGCGAGGGTCATCTCTAAAGGTCGCAACGAAAAACCCTCTCCCCGCAAGGCGGGAAGAGGGCACCGGGTGAGGGGCAAACCCCTCGCGATACCTAGCAAAGGATCTGTCATTTCCTCCTAGAGGAAGGGATGGTCCGGCATGTCATCAATCGAGATCACGCCGTCCTTGTTGCGGTCCATGCGATCGAAGAACTTGTTGAAGGCCGTTTCCGCCTCCTGCTTGCTGATTTGGCCATTCTCGTCGGTATCGATGCGATGCATCATCAGCGAGGCGCCCATGATGCGCATGTTCATTCCATGATGGCCGTCGTGATCGGGCCGGCCATGACCATTGTTGTCAGCCGTCTTCGGATCTGCTTTCTCATCCGCATTGTCCTGCTTGGCCGAGACCGCTTCACGGCGCGCCTTGAACTGCGCCTGGCGGTATTCGCGGATTTCGCCGGGGGTCAGCGAGCCGTCGTGATTGGTGTCAATAGCGGCAAAGATCTTCTCCATGCCATCGGTCGCCTCCTGCCTGGAAATCTGCCCGTCCTTGTTGGTATCGAACTGCTTCAGCATGCGCACGAAGGCGATTTCGCGGAAGGCCTCACCACGCGGACCGCCCATCATGCCATGCTGCATTTTGCCATGGTGGCCTGGATGATCGGCCTGGTCGCCTGGGGCTGCGAAGCTGGACCCGGCGGCTGCGCCGAGGAGAAGAACAGAGGAAAGCGCCGTCAGGATAAGCTTGTTACGGTACATATCAGTGCGTCCTTTCGTAGGATGTCCCTCGATACGAAAGGTAGGACCGAACAGTGCCACGGCCGAGTTAAACATCTGTAAGATGGATGAAACTTTGGTAAGCTAGCCGGTAATCTTCTTCAGGAAATCAGCGAGATCGTCGGTGACGAAATCGATGTGATCGTCCTCGCCGCTCGTTTTCTCCCACCATTCTACGACCGTCTCTTCCAGATTGCGCGGGACGAGCAGAACGGTCTGCATGCCGAGCGCCTTCGGTACGGTGAGATTGCGCGGCAGGTCCTCGAACATCGCAGCCTTGCCGGTCTCGACCTTTTTCAGCGCCGTGAATTTGTCGTAGGTCGCCTGCGCCGGCTTCGGCAGATAGTCGGCCGCGACGATATCGAATATGTCGTCGAAATGGTCGAGGATGCCGAGCGCGCCGGCCGTCGCCTGTGCATGCTGGACGCTGCCATTTGTGAAGATGAATTTGCGCCCCGGCAGGGATTTGATGGCTTCGGCGAGTTCCGGCTGCGGGGTGAGCGCCGTGTAGTCGATCGCATGCGCCTTTTCGAGGAAGTCGTTGGGATCGACGCCGTGATGGATCATCAGCCCCTGCAGCGTCGTGCCGTGATCGTAATAGTACTGCTTCTGCAGCTTGCGGGCCTCTTCCTGCTCCATTTGCAGAAGCGCCGAGACATAGGCCGTCATGTTCTTGTCGATCTGCGCGAAGAGATTGACATGATGCGGATAGAGCGTGTTGTCGAGGTCGAAGACCCATTCGGTCACATGCTCAAAATCGTTTTTGCTAGGCGTACGGTCGATCTTTGTCATAGCCGCCCTTATGGCATGGCCGCGGCGGGAAACCAAAGGCTTTTGCTTGCAGGTCCGGCCCACCCAAGCTTCCCTAAAAATGCGGCCAGATTTTCACAACTTTTGAGAGATTTTGGCTGACTTTCGCCACCGATCGCTGATGACCTCTGCTTGCGTCAGACAGGGGGCCCGCAAGGGTGAAGTCGCATGAAGATTATTCTGATAAATCCACCGCATACCGCGATCGGCAGCCGCATTCCCGATGATCATCTTCCACCGCTCGGCCTTCTTTCTGTTGCAGGTCCGCTGATCGACGATGGTGACATCGTCAGCCTCATCGATGCCGAATTCGGGCCGCTGACGATTCCAGACATCGTCAGCCGGGTCGTGGGCGGGAGTCCGGATCTTGTGCTGATCGGCCATTCCGGCTCGACGTCGGCCCATCCCACTGCCCGCGTGATCGCAGAAGCTATCAAGCGCGGCGATCCCAAAATCTCCATCATCTATGGCGGCGTGTTTCCCACCTATCACTGGCGAGAGGTGCTCGCCGAGACCGGGGCATTCGATATCATCGTGCGCGGCGAGGGCGAGGAAACGATGCGGCGCCTAGCCGAAGCCCTGGCGGCGAACCGTCCGCTTGCGACCATCCCCGGAATCGCCTTTCGCGATGGCCACGGCGAGGTGCTGGCAACACAGCCATCGCAGGCGATCGCCGATCTCGATTCCTACCGCGTCGGCTGGGAGCTGATCGACCATCGCAACTACAGCTACTGGGGTGGCAAGCGCGCCGTCGTCATGCAGTTTTCCCGCGGCTGCCCGCATCTTTGCAATTATTGTGGTCAGCGAGGCTTCTGGACCCGTTGGCGTCACCGCTCGCCGGAGCTTTTCGCTCGCGAGATCGCAAGGCTCCATCGCGAAGAGGGTGTCGAACTCATCAACCTCGCCGACGAGAACCCGACATCCTCGCGAAAAGCCTGGCTGGCTTTCCTCGAAGCGATGATCGCCGAGAATGTGCCCGTGCAGATCGTCGGTTCGACACGGGCAGATGATATCGTTCGGGACGCCGATATCCTGCATCTCTACCGTAAGGCAGGCGTCGTGCGCTGGCTGCTCGGCATGGAAAACACCGACGAGGCAACTCTGGCCCTGATCAAGAAGGGCGGAGCCAAGACAACCGATCGCGAGGCGATCCGCCTCCTGCGCCAGCACGATATCCTCTCCATGGCGACCTGGGTTGTCGGTTTCGAAGAGGAGAGGCTGAGCGATCTCTGGCGCGGTTTCCGGCAGTTGCTCTCCTATGATCCAGACCAGATCCAGGCGCTCTATGTGACGCCGCATCGCTGGACGCCCTTCTTCCGTATCGCCCGAGAACGGCAGGTGATCGAGACCGATATCCGTAAATGGGACTACAAGCATCAGGTCCTGAAGATGCGGCACCTGAATCCGCTCGTGCTGACCGCCTGCGTCAAGCTGATCGAGGTCGCTGTCCAGGCGCGGCCGAAAGCGCTGCTGCGCATCCTCTTTCATCGCGATTTGGAACAGCGCCATTCCATGCGCTGGTACACGCAGATGGGCCGCCGTGTCTGGTTTCACGAGATCGTCGAATTCCTCTTTCGCCGCGTCATCTCAAGGATGGCCCGACGCTTGAGAATTTCTGGGGTGCGCCACAGGATGCGGAGGAGGAATCCATGCTACGCCCGCAGCGGAATGTGAAGAGCCTCGACGCTGCGGAATAAAATAGACGCCCGATTTTCGGCGGACGGCGCAGGCGGAGGGTGTTAGAAAGCGGACATGCTTTTCGAACGCCCCGATGACGACACGCTCTACGATGCCCTGATCGCGCGCAGCGCCGATTATGAGGGCCAGGCCTATGTCTGCGTCAAGACGACAGGCATCTTCTGCCGCCTGACCTGTCCGGCGCGCAAGCCGAAGCGGGAAAACACCATCTTCTTCGATACGATCGCCGCCTGCATGCATTCCGGCTTCCGCCCCTGCCAGCGCTGCAGGCCGCTGGAGCAGCCGGGCAGGGAACCGATCGTTGATGAACTGCTGGCGCGGCTCGACAGCGAACCGGAGGTGCGCTGGACGGAAGATGAGCTTGTGCGCCGAGGATATGATCCATCGACGGTGCGCCGCGCTTTCAAGCGAGCGCTCGGCATGACCTTCCACGATATCGTTCGCTATCGCCGGCTGGGTGAGGCGGCGCGGCAGCTCGCCGATGGTGCGCGTGTCATTGATGCGCAGCTCGACGCGGGCTATGAGTCCCCGAGTGGCTTCCGGGCGGCTTTCCAACGCCTTGTCGGCAAGGCGCCGGTGCTCTCGCAGAACCGCGAACTGCTCTTTGCCGACTGGTTCGACACGCCGCTCGGGCCGATGGTCGCCGTGGCCGACCGAACGCACCTGCATCTCCTCGAATTTCACGACCGCAAGGCACTGCCGACCGAACTCGAAGCGCTGCAGAAGCGTGTTCGCTCCTCGGTCGCGATTGGCCGCACGCCGGCAATCGACCAGATCGAGGCGGAGGTCAGGGACTATTTCGAAGGCAGGCTCACCACCTTCAAGACGCCGCTGGCACTCGGCGGCACACCCTTCGAAAAACATGTCTGGGCAAAGCTCATCGAAATCCCCGCCGGCCAGACGCGCGCCTATGGCGATCTGGCGCGGGAGATGGAAAGACCGGAGGTGGTGCGTGCCGTCGGCCGCGCCAATGGCGCAAACCAGCTTGCCATCATCGTACCTTGTCACCGCATCCTCGGTGCGGACGGATCGTTGACGGGCTATGGCGGCGGACTCTGGCGCAAGCAATGGCTGCTACGGCATGAAGAAAAGATCAATGGACAAGCACCCGACCTGGAGAAGACAGCATGAACCAGACTGAAAAAGCCGAGCTTTTCGGCACGCTGCACCGCAAGGGCAAGCCCGTCATTCTGTACAATATCTGGGATGCAGGAACCGCCAAGGCTGTGACGGAGGCCGGCGCAAAAGCGCTTGCGACCGGAAGCTGGTCGGTCGCCGCCGCCCAAGGTTATGGCGACGGCCAGAAACTGCCGATGGATGCGCTGATCGAGACGGCGCGCTCGATCACGGCCGTCAACGACCTGCCGCTCTCGGTCGATTTCGAAAGCGGATATTCCACGGAACCCGCCGGTGCCGCGGCCAATGTCGCAAAGCTCATTGAGGCAGGTGCCGTGGGTATCAATCTCGAGGACCAGCGCGTCGGCGAGGCCGGCCTTCATCCCATCGAAGCGCAGGCAGCACGCATCCGCGCCATCCGAGAGATGGCCGAGGCACGGGGCATCGTTTTCTTCATCAACGCCCGTACCGACCTCTTCCTCCAAGAGGGCGATGGCTCCAGGCATGCTGGTCTGGTCGACGCAGCGATCGAGCGCGGCAAGGCCTATGCGGCGGCAGGCGCCAGCGGCTTCTTCGTGCCGGGCCTGATCGAACCGGCGCTGATCGAGAAGATCTGCGCCGCCTCCACGCTGCCGGTCAATATCATGATGAAGACGGGCGCACCCGATCCGGCAGCGCTGGCAAGGCTCGGCGTCTCACGCATCAGCTATGGCCCGGGGCCTTACCGGGCCATGATGGAAAAACTGAAGGAAGCGGCGGCCGCGATCTATTCGGCCAACTGACCGTTATTGGCAAGGCTCCGCATTATGCCGATGGCCTGAGCCAGGAAATTGCGGACGATAGGAGAGCGCTCGTCGCGGCGGGTGGCGAGCGTCAGCCGTGCTGTTGGCGCTCCGCCTGAAATTGCGACGTAGCGAACACCGGGAATATTGATCTTCACCATCTCCGCCGGCACGATCGAGACGCCGAGACCGACGGCGATCAAGCTGGCAATCGAGGTGATCTGCGGTGCCGATTGTCCGAGCTGCGGTTCAAAGCCCGCCCGCCGGCACGCGGCGATGATATCGTCGAAAAAGCCGGCACCTGCCTCGCGTGGAAAGAGGACAAAGATTTCTCCAGTCAGTTCATCAAGGCGCAAGGTCTGCGCCTCCGATCGGGGGTGGCCTGATGGCAGGATAATGACCATGGGTTCTTCGGCGAGCAGGTGACATCGGGCTTGCAGGCGGTCATCGCTGCCCGGGCGGACAAAGACGGCGTCGAGTTCTTCCGCATCCAGCAGCTCCAGCAATCGCGCAGTGGGTGCTTCCTCCAGATCGAGTTCGACGGCTGAGTATTTCTCGCGAAAGGCATTGACTACGGTGGGTACGATCGGATTGAAAACCGCCGAGCTGGTGAAGCCTATCCGCAGCCGTCCACGTTCGCCGCGCGCCGCACGCATAGCGGATTGCTTGGCCTGATCGGCCTGCAGCAATATTGCGCGCGCTTCCGGCAGGAAAACCTTGCCGGCTGCCGTCAGTTCCGCGCCATTCGACAGGCGACGGAAAAGTGATGCACCAATCTCGTTTTCAAGATCGCGTATCTGATTGCTGAGTGGCGGCTGGCCGATGCCGACCTTCCGCGCGGCGCGCGTAAAATTCAATTCTTCAGCGACCGCGATGAAATAACGAAGATGGCGAAGCTCCATGTAATACTTTTAAGATATCACATTCGTCTGTGCAATATATTGGAACTATCTCTCCTGCGCTGCCAAATGACGGTGTGCGCCACGTTGTGCGTGGCGCTTGCAGCAGGACAGGAGTTCACTATGAGTTCAATTGAAAAGCGGTTCCTGATCACCGGTGTCAGCTCGGGCTTCGGCCGCGCCTTTGCCGAGGCCGCACTGGAAAAGGGTCACCGCGTGGTGGGAACGGTACGGAATGATGAAGCGGCGGCCATGTTTGAAAGCCTGGCGCCAGGTCGTGCCGCAGCCGTCCATCTCGACGTCGCCGATATCGAGACAATCGAGCCGGCCGTTGCCGATATCGAGAGGTCAATCGGTCCGATAGATGTTCTTATCAACAATGCCGGCTATGGGCATGAGGGCACATTGGAGGAATCGCCGATCGATGAAATGCGTCGGCAATTCGAGGTCAATGTCTTCGGCGCCGTCGGAATGATGAAGGCCGTCCTGCCGTTCATGCGCGAGCGGCGGTCGGGCCATATCATCAACATCACATCGATGGGCGGGTTCATCACCATGCCCGGCATCGCTTATTATTGCGGCAGCAAATTTGCCCTGGAAGGCATAAGCGAGGTTTTGGCGAAGGAAGTCAAAGGCTTCGGCATTGCCGTCACGGCGGTAGCTCCCGGCTCGTTCCGCACCGACTGGGCC
This sequence comes from Rhizobium sp. P1_E6, assembly GCF_056405875.1. Taxonomy (NCBI): domain Bacteria; kingdom Pseudomonadati; phylum Pseudomonadota; class Alphaproteobacteria; order Hyphomicrobiales; family Rhizobiaceae; genus Rhizobium; species Rhizobium sp. P1_E6. The sequence continues at coordinate 32,150 of NZ_JBFUBG010000015.1, forward strand.
GGGCGCTCGATGATCCGCACGAGCAGGAGCATCGCGGATTACGATGCTCTCTTCGATCCCATTCGCCAGTCACGCGAGGAAAAGAGCGGCAAGCAGACGGGCGATCCACGCAAAGCGGCCGCAGCCGTGCTGGCTGTGGTCGAGGCTGAAAACCCGCCGGTCCACCTGTTGCTCGGCGCCGATGCACTGGCGCTCGTTCGCAACAGGCTCAAGAGCCTAAGCTCCGAAATCGATGCCTGGGAAGATCTGACGCTCTCGACGAGTTTTGCCGAAGCATAGGAAAAAGGCGCCCCGAGAGGGCGCCTTTTTCGATCAGGGAACGATCAGCGTGCCGACGCCGTGCTCGGTGAAGATTTCGAGCAGCACGGAGTGAGCGGTCTTGCCGTTCAGGATGACAACGCCCTGCACGCCGGCCTTGATGGCCTCGATGCAGGTTTCGACCTTCGGGATCATGCCGCCGGAGATCGTGCCATCGGCAATCAGCGCATTGGCTTCGGCCACCGACAGCTCCTTGATGAGCTGGCCCTGTTTGTCGAGCACACCAGGCACATCTGTCAGGAACAATAAGCGGGTGGCGTTCAGCGCACCGGCGATGGCGCCGGCAAAGGTGTCGGCATTGATGTTGTAGGTCGCGCCGTCGCGGCCCGGAGCAACCGGAGCGATGACCGGGATCATCTCGGAGCGGGCAAGGAGGTCGAGCAGCGTACGGTCGACTTCCACCACTTCACCGACAAAGCCGAGATCGAGCACACGTTCGATGTTGGAATCGGGGTCCTTGACGGTCTTGCGTGCCTTTTCGGCAAAGACCATGTTGCCGTCCTTGCCGCAGAGGCCGATCGCCCATTCGCCGGTCTGGTTGATCAGCGCGACGATTTCCTTGTTGATCGAGCCGGCGAGAACCATTTCGACGATCTCGACCGTCTTCTGGTCGGTTACGCGCAGGCCGCCCTCGAACTTGGATTCGATGCCCATTTTCGTCAGCATCGCGCCGATCTGCGGGCCGCCGCCGTGAACGACGATCGGATTAACGCCGGACTGCTTCAAAAGTGCGATATCGCTGGCAAAGGCCTTTCCGAGCTCGGGATTGCCCATGGCGTGGCCGCCGTATTTCACGACGATCGTCTTGTTTTCATAACGCTGCATGAAGGGCAGCGCCTGGGCAAGAAGACGTGCCTGCATTTCGCTTTCGGACTCGTTCATGGGGAACCCCGCGCAATTGATCGCGGCCTTTTATCTCAAGTTTTTGACAGAGGGAATAATCCGGCACGCAATAGTTTTTCGTATCTAAGGCCGACCTGGGAACTTGCCAGTTCATATTGAAACCACTGAACCGGAAATCGTTCAATCGAGGGCGGCATGACAGGCGACTTTGCAGAATTGATTGGCCGCATCGCGCTCGGGGACCGAAAGGCCTTCACCGCGCTCTATAATCAGACCAGCCCGAAACTTTTCGCCATCTGCCTGCGTATCCTGGATAGCAGGCCGGAAGCCGAGGAGGTGTTGCAGGAAGTCTATGTGAAGATATGGCAACGTGCCGGTGCCTTCACAGCAGGATCGGCGACATCTGCTGCCTGGCTTGCGGCTATTGCCCGCAATCAGGCAATCGACATGCTGAGAGCGCGCAAGCCCATAGCTGACGAAATCGATAGTGTGCTCGGCATTGCCGATACTGGTCCCGATCCTGAAGCACAAGTCGTGATTAAGGATGAAGGAAGGCGGATTGACACCTGCATGGAAGAGTTGGAAGCTGATCGTGCGGTCGCGGTGAAACGGGCTTATGTCGAAGGGCTGAGCTATCAGGAACTGGCCGATCAGTTTGGTGTCCCACTGAACACTGTGCGGACATGGCTAAGACGCAGCCTGCTGAAACTGAGAGAGTGCATGGAACGATGACATCGCCCGACAAAAGCAAGGGAGACCGCTCCCGGGATGAGGTTCTCGCCGGCGAATATGTGCTGGGCGTCCTCTCCCTTCAGGACCGCAGGATCGTCGAGGAGCGCATGCGCCGCGACCGGCCGTTTGCTGCCATCGTCAGCCGCTGGGAGGTCAATCTTTCCAGCTTCAACGATGAATATGGCACGGCCACACCGAGCCGCGAGACCTTCAAGCAGATCGAGGCGCGCCTTTTTGCCGATGCAGAAAATCCACCGCGCTTTTCGCACGGACTCTGGAATTCCGCCGTTTTCTGGCGCTCGCTGACTTTTGCCTCGCTTGCGGTCACCTTGGGCGTCATCGCCTTCGCCTCAGGTCTCGTGCCCCAGCCCCCGGCATCGGCGCCGCTGGTGGCGGACCTCTCGGGACAGAACAACCAGGTCAACCTGACGGCCTCTTACGATATTCAGAGTGGCCGATTGAAGATTGTGCCTGTTGCGGCCGGCAAACCGGAGGAGAAATCTCTTGAACTCTGGTTTATGCCTGGCGGCGGCACGCCTCGTTCCCTTGGTATTTTCCAGCCCGGCATGAATGGTGAACTGGTGATCCCGACGGATATGCGCAGCCAGATTTCCGATGGCGCGACGCTGGCCGTCAGCCTGGAGTCATTTGGCGGCTCGCCCACACATCAGCCGACCGGCCCCGTCGTCGCCAGCGGTGCGATCCACAGGCCTTAAAACAAAAATCAGTTTCCTGAAACTCTTCTGCAGCGCCTTCCGTAGTTGCTGATATCCGGGCGGCGCAGGGCATAAAGCCAGCGGCTGCGACCGGGTGCAGAGGAGAAAATCATGTTGAAGTCCGCCTTGCGCGCAACCGTTCTCGCCGCCGCTTTTTCCGCAATTGCATTTGCCGCCCAGGCAAAGAACCCGACGGTCGGCGGTGCCGCCATGTTCGAAAACAAGAACATCGTCGAGAACGCCGTCAATTCCAAGGATCACACGACCCTGGTCGCAGCCGTCAAGGCTGCCGGCCTCGTCAGCACTCTGGAGGGCAAGGGTCCCTTTACCGTCTTCGCGCCGACCAACGAGGCATTCGCTGCCCTGCCGAAGGGCACTGTCGAAACGCTGCTGAAACCTGAAAACAAGAACAAGCTGGTCAAGATCCTGACCTGCCACGTCGTTGCCGCTGACGCCATGTCAAAGACCGTCGCCAAGATGATCAAGGACGATGGCGGCGAGCACGACATCAAGACGGTCGGCGGTTGCGTGCTCAAGGCAAAGGAAAGCATGGGCAAGATCACGCTGACGGATGAAAACGGCGGCGTTGCCCACGTCACCATCGCCGACGTCAAGCAGTCGAACGGCGTCATCCATGTCGTCGACAAGGTGCTGCTGCCGAAGATGTAAACTTAAAGCATGTGGCGCAAAAGTGTGCGGCGGTTTTGCGATAACGACATGCGAAAAACAAAGACTTAAAGCGTGGCAAGCGAATCTGAAAGATTGCGACACGCTTCAAGTATCGGCAGAGGCAGGAGGCGTCCTTCGGGGCGCCTCTTTTATTTCCAGTTGGCGACACCGACCGTTTCGGCGATCGCCTGGCGCAGCTCGTCCAGCCCTTCGTTTTTTTCCGAAGAGGTGGAAAGCACGGCCGGATAGGCGGCCGGGCGCTTGCGGATTTTCTCTGCCGTTTCTGCGAGCAGCTTCGGCACGGCCGGCGCCTTGATCTTGTCCGTCTTGGTCAGCACGACCTGGTAGGAGACGGCCGCCTTGTCGAGCAGCGTCAGGACATCGTCGTCATTCTTCTTGATGCCGTGGCGGCTGTCGATCAGCACGTAGACACGCTTCAGCGTCGAGCGACCGCGCAGATAGTCGAAGACGAGCTTCGTCCAGTTATCCACCTGTTCCTTCGGTGCCTGCGCATAGCCATAGCCCGGCATGTCGACCAGCGCCATCGGCGGCAGGTCGCCGGCTTCGCCCGAATATCCATCCGGAACGAAGTAGTTGAGTTCCTGCGTGCGGCCGGGTGTGTTGGAGGTGCGGGCCAGACCTTTCTGGCCGACCAGCGCATTGATCAGCGAGGATTTGCCGACATTCGAGCGGCCGGCGAACGCTACTTCCAGCGGTCCTTCCGGCGGAAGGAACTTCATGGAAGGCACACCGCGAATGAAGATCCAGGGGTGGCCGAAGAGCGGCTTTGCGGTTTCAGGCATGCGAATTCTGCAATCTCCGGGTTCGGAATGAAACCGGCTTCGTGTTTTTAAGGCGGATTGTCAAGGTTCAGGCCACAAGGCGATCCGGCGGCCCGAAACAAAAAGCCCCGCCGAAGCGGGGCTTTTCGACTATTTCGATGGCGCCGGTTTTCGCTTGAACAGGCCCTTCAGATTGTCGAAGAGCTCGATCTTCACGCCGTGACGCCTCATGATCACCGACTGCTGCAGCACCGAGAGCGTATTGTTCCAGGCCCAGTAGATAACGAGGCCGGCCGGGAAGCTTGCCAGCATGAACATGAACACCAGCGGCATCCAGTTGAAGATCATGGCTTGCGTCGGGTCGGGCGGCGTCGGGTTCATGCGCATCTGCACGAACATGGTGACACCCATGATCAGCGGCCAGACGCCGAGATGCAGCAAGGCCGGTGCTTCGAAGGGCAGCAGGCCGAAGAGGTTGACGATCGTCGTCGGATCGGGTGCCGAAAGGTCCTTGATCCAGCCGAAGAACGGCGCATGGCGCATCTCGATGGTGATGTAGATCACCTTGTAGAGCGAGAAGAAGATCGGGATCTGCAGTGCAACCGGCCAGCAGCCGGCGATCGGATTGATCTTCTCTTCCTTGTAGAGCTGCATCGTCGCCTGCTGCAGGCCCATGCGGTCGTCGCCGAATTTTGCCTTCAGCTCTTCCATCTTCGGCTGCATGCGCTTCATGTTCGCCATCGAAGCGTACTGCTTGCTGGCGAGCGGGAAGAACAGCGCCTTGACGACGATGGTCGTGCAGAGGATCGCCACGCCGAAATTGCCGAAGTAGCGGAAGAAGAAGTCCATCAGCTTGAACATCGGCTGCGTGAGGAACCAGAACCAGCCCCAGTCAATCAGGCGATCGAAATTCGGGATGGAATATTTCGCTTCATATTCATCGACGACAGGCACTTCTTTGGCGCCGGCAAAGACGAGGTTCTTGACGTCGACCGTCGCTCCGGGAGCGATCGACAGGCCCTCGCCCTTGAAATCGGCCTGATAGCGCGGCTGACCGTCCGTGAAATGCGAGAAGCGGGAATCGAAGGGAACGGTCTGGCTCGGGATGAGAGCCGCAGCCCAATACTTGTCGGTAATGCCGATCCAGCCGCCAGTGACCTGCGGGTTGGACTGGTTTTCCTTTTCGATCGCCGTGTACTTGCTCTCGGAAATGCCGCTGCCTGCGCCGAGCACGCCGAGGAAGCCCTCATGCAGCACGTAGACCGAAGGCGTCGTCGGCTTGTTGTAGCGCGTCACGCGGCCATAATTGGACAAGGATACGGCGGCGTCGCCGCTATTGGTGATCTTGTCGACGACGGTGAACATGTAGCGGTCGTCGACGGAAATCGTCCGGCTAAAGGTCAGGCCCTTGTCGTTGGTATAGGTCAGCGTCACCGGCGTCTTTTCGGTGAGCTTTGCACCCTCAGGCGCGGTCCAGACGGTAGACGCGCCGGGAACGGCGCCTGTCGCGTCAGTGCCGATATAGCCGAACTCGGTGAAATAGCCGTCCTTGGTTTCAGCCGGCGAGAAGAGCGTGATGATCGGGCTCGAGTCATCGACGGTCTCGTGATAGCCCTTCAGCCTCAGGTCGTCGAGGCGCGCACCGGCGAGGTTGATGGAGCCGGAGAGGGCAGCCGTGTCGATTATGACGCGCGGCGACTTTGCAAGTGCTTCCTCGCGGGTAGCCGTCGCTGTGGCCTGACCGGTGGGAGCTGCGCCGTTCGGCTGCGCGCTTTGACCGCCGGCGGCAGGCTGTTGCGTCTGCTCGGTCTGCTGCTGTGCCTTCTGGGCTTCCTGAGCCTTGCGCTGAGCCTCGATGCGAGGGTTCATATAGAGGAATTGCCAGCCAAGGACGATCAGCACCGAGAGAGCGATCGCAATGAAGTAATTGCGGTTGTTTTGCATCATACGTTCCTGGGGCGCTCGTCTTTTGGGCGCCTGTGTTTCGGCCTGGTTTCCACGCGGGCTTTCAGTTCCGCGGCCAGTTCATCGAAGGACGCCGTCAATACGTCCCTGCGGGCGACAACCACATAGTCGTGTCCGGGCTGCATTGCAAACCCTGCATGAAGCCGCACCGCCTCTTTAAGGCGCCGCCGCATGCGGTTTCTTTCGACCGAGTTGCCATGTTTTTTGGTGACTGTGAAGCCGACGCGGGCTTCGCTTTCTTCCTTGCGGTTCAGCACCTCGAGAAGGAAGAGACTGCCGCGGCGCTTTTCGCCTTCGCGGACTGCAAGAAACTGCGGGCGGCTCTTGAGCCGCCCGGCAGTCTTTTTGTCTTCATTGGTCTTCAATTCGCCCGTCATGTTCTATCGGGCAATTCCGGCCTTAGGCCGAAAGACGCTTGCGGCCGCGTGCGCGGCGAGCAACGATGACCTTGCGGCCGCCCTTAGTGGCCATACGCGCACGGAAACCGTGGCGGCGCTTGCGAACAAGCTTCGAGGGCTGATAGGTACGCTTCATTTATTTTAACACCGCGGAGTGCGGCCCTTCTTGAATTTGCATAATGCAAGGAGCGTGGTTTTTCGAACGGGCGAGGTCATGAAGACCTGAAATGACCGGACGTGCGGCGGCTTATACGGATGAAGCCTGCCGAAGTCAATTATGACAGGCCGATTCGCTCCCGCGGCCCGGCGGGATAGTAAGATTTCGCACTCCGGTGTTAATGAATGCGACCGTTCACGATATGGTTGTATATTTCGTCCCAAAGCTTCAGCAAGCTTGCAGCCAGAGCTTTTATTCCTCGAAGATGCTCGAATCTTGACGGGGCATATCGTGCATCACAGTAAATATAGGTAATTTCTTGTAGCTGTTATTGTTAATATTCGAAATACAACATTAACGAATTTACCCGATCTTTCAGTGCATCGGCTGGGAATTTGCTTTCCGGGCATTGTGTGAAGCGAGGAGCGTTCGTTGAAAATTCGCGGCAAAATCAATCTTCTTGTGTCCGTCATGGGTGGCGTTGCGCTGTTGATCGGTGCCACTGCGCTGTCGGCGATGCGCGAGTACAACGCTAACCTGACGGCTTATGAGCATGCTGCGGCCCGTGCCTATGCCGGCGAACGCCTCAACCGCTTCGTCACCGCCGTCGTCATGGAATCGCGCGGCATCTATGCTGCAAAGAGCCTCGAACAGACACCTGCCTTTGCCAAGGGCCTGATGACCGATCTGGATGAGATCGACAAGGTCATCGCCGGTTGGACGCCGCTTGTGCCTGACAGCCAGAAGGATTCCTTCACCAAGCTTGTGGACCGTGCCAAGGAGTTCCGAACCTTCCGCACCGAGACGGCTCGCCTCGGCACGCAGGTCAGCCCGCAGGCGGCCAACGAACAGGGCAACAACGACGCCAACCGCGCGAACCGCAAGGCCTTCCAGGCCGAGATCGACGCGATCGTCAACACCGACAAGGCCGAGCTGACGGCCGTCAACGATCAGATCGAGGATTTCCGCAGCTGGATCCTGATGCTGGTGCTGAGCATCACCGGCATCGGCATCGCAGTCGGCGTTGGCATGGGCATGTACATCGGCACCAGCCACCTGAGCCGGCCTATCAAGAAGGTGACGCAGGCGATCAAGGACGTCGCGGACGGCAATTTCCAGGCGGAAGTGCCCTTCGCTGGTCGCAAGGACGAAATCGGCGAGATGGCAGCTGCCGTCGCCATCTTCAAGGAAAACGGTCTCGTCATCCAGCGCATGAACGCCCAGGAAGCGGCGATGCGTGCAAAGAGCGATGACCTTCAGTCCAGCATGTCGGTCGTCGTCGCGGCCGCAGCCGCCGGCGATTTCAGCCACCGTATCAGCAAGGATTATGAGGACGAGAGCCTCAACCAGTTCGCCGGCAATATCAATCGGCTGCTGTCGAGCGTTGATGCCGGCGTCGACGAAACCCGCCGCGTCATTGCAAGCCTTGCTGACGGTGACCTGACGCAGAGCATGCGCGGCGAGTTCCAGGGTGCCTTTGCCGAACTGCAGAAAAACGTCAACAACACGTTCGTGACGCTGCAGACGACCATGCGCGAGGTGCGCGAGACAACCGAAGCGATCAACGGCAATACCAACGAACTCCGGAACGCCAGCGACGATCTTTCCAAGCGCACGGAACAGCAGGCTGCAGCACTTGAGGAAACCTCCGCTGCTCTCGATGAAATCACTGCCGTCGTTCAGAATTCGACCGAACGCGCCCAGGAAGCGACCATCATGGTCTCCGAGGCGAAGGACAATGCCGGCCGCTCCGGCGTCGTGGTCCGCAACGCTGTCGATGCGATGGGCCGTATCGAACAGGCCTCCCGCGAAATCAGCCAGATCATCAACGTCATCGATGAGATCGCCTTCCAGACCAACCTGCTGGCATTGAATGCCGGCGTCGAGGCCGCCCGCGCCGGTGAAGCCGGTAAGGGCTTCGCTGTCGTGGCCCAGGAAGTGCGCGAACTTGCGCAGCGCTCGGCAACGGCTGCCAAGGACATCAAGGCGCTCATCACCAAGTCCGGCGATGAGGTGCAGGTCGGCGTCAAGCTGGTTCAGGCGACGGGTGAGGCGCTCTCCGAGATCGAGACGCGGGTCATCGCCATCAACGATCATATCCATTCGATCGCGACTGCGGCAAAGGAGCAGTCGACCGGCCTCAAGGAAGTCAATACCGCCGTCAACCAGATGGATCAGGTTACCCAGCAGAACGCCGCAATGGTCGAAGAAACCTCGGCTGCGACCCACAAGCTGTCAGCCGAAGCCGACGGCCTCGTGCGCCTCATCTCCCGCTTCAAGGTCTCGAATGATGCACAGGTGGCGGTCGCCCGCCAGCAGCATCACCAGCCGGTCGCCTCACCGGCGCGTCGCGCGGTCGCTCGCGTTGCGCGTGCCTTCGGCGGCAATACCGCCGCTGCGGAGCAGAGCTGGGAAGAGTTCTGATCATAGTCCTGAACGCTATCGGAGCGCCGCCTGTGGGCGGCGCTTTCGTTTGTGACGACTTGCCGCTGCTCGCAAAGATTTGAAAGCGGACCGTTCTGGTCTAATATAAGAGCTCATGCTGATGGCGGCCTTTCGCCGCACGGACAAGATGAGATGCCGGTTCAAGACCAGGGCGAGACTTCCAAAGCGGAAAACATCGCGGCCGGTGAGGCTGCCAAGGGTTCTTATCCGCGCGCTGGCATGTTCAGCCGCCTTTCCGGCAAGCTGCTCTGGCTCACCGTTTTCTTCATTATGCTGGCAGAGATCCTGATCTTCTTTCCCTCGATTGCGAGCATGCGCGTGCGCTGGCTCGAGGACCGGCTGAATACGGCCGCGGCCGCGGCAATCGTCATCGACGGCCTGCAGCCGGTGGAACTCCCGCGCGCGCTGCAGAAGGAGACGCTGGAGGCGACCGGCACCAAGGCGATTGTGCTGCGCAAGGACGGCACTTCCCGCCTGCTTGCCATGAGCGATATGCCGACTTCGGTCGATGAATCCTACGATCTGAGCGATATCCCGCCATTGACTGCGATGCGCGATGCGCTGGACACGATGATCTTCGGCGGCAACCGCATGATCCGCGTCTATGGCGCAGTCGGCGAGACCAATACCGGCGTCGAAGTGGTCATGAAAGACCGGCCATTGCGCAAGGCAATGTTCGTCTATGCCCGCAACGTGCTGCTATTGTCGGTCCTGATCTCGCTCTTTACCGCGACGCTGATCTTCTTTGCCATCAACCGCATTCTCATTCGCCCGATTCGCAGATTGACGGGCAGCATGCAGCAATTCGCCTCCGATCCCGAAAATCCGCAGCGTGTCTATGTCGGCGATGGCGGCCGTGACGAACTGGCCGTTGCCGGCCGCAACCTCACCTCCATGCAGCTCGAACTGCAGAAGACGCTGAAGCAGCAGAGAAACCTCGCGGCACTCGGGCTGGCGGTCTCCAAGATCAACCACGACATGCGCAACATTCTGGCATCCGCCCAGCTCATGTCCGACCGCCTTGTCGATGTCGACGATCCCATGGTGAAGAGCTTCGCGCCGAAGCTGCTGCGCACCATCGATCGCGCCGTCGGCTACACGACCGAAGTCCTTTCCTACGGCAAGGCAACCGAATCGGCACCACGCCGCCGCCGCATCCGCCTTTATGAGCTGGTGCAGGAGGTGAAGGACATCCTCGCCATCGAACCACAAAGCAGCGTCGAGTTCATCGAGCAGATGGGGCTGGATCTCGAAGTGGATGCCGATAGCGAGCAATTGTTCCGCATCATCCACAATCTCTGCCGCAACGCCCTGCAGGCGCTGACCTCGCCGGGTGAGGAGGGGGCTGTGATCGTCAGGCGCATCACGGTCGCCGCCCAGCGCGTCGGCAGCGTCGTCAGCATCACGGTGGACGATACAGGCCCCGGCATGCCGCTGAAAGCGCGCCAGAACCTGTTTGCGGCCTTCCGCGGCTCGGCACGCTCCGGCGGCACCGGTCTCGGCCTCACCATTGCTCGTGAGCTGGTGCTGGCCCATGGCGGCACCATCGCGCTTGTGGAAAAGCCTTCGGTCGGCACGCAGTTCCGCATCGAAATTCCGGATCGCCCTGTTTCACTGGAAGATTACCGCAGCCGGTCGCACGCCGAAAAGTGATGCAATTTCCGCAAGGGAGCCTTGCCGAACCAAAGTCGCGATTTTTTTCGAATTGCTCTTGCATTGCCCGAAAAGACCCTTTAGAGAACCGCCCACGCAAGCGGCTCGGCCGCCACTGCAGACGCACCCGTAGCTCAGCTGGATAGAGCACCAGACTACGAATCTGGGGGTCAGGAGTTCGAATCTCTTCGGGTGCGCCATTTCTTCCAATTACCTCTGAACGAAACCTGACGTCAGCTTCTTCGCATTGGAAGCCGGCGATAGAAGTGTCATCGTTGATCCTTGTCGCCGCCCCTGGGGCTGACATAGCCGGTTGTCGCGAGCTGGTCGGCTACCGGCGCCAACAGCGCCTGCCTGATTCCTGTCACACCGTATTGACGATGTCAGATAGCCCGGTGCAAACGCGATGGCGGCGACCGCGGTCGAAGCCTCTTCTTCCTGAACAACTGTCATCTTGAGGCTCCGGTGCAGATGGACCGCGGCCGAACATCCATTCTAGGGCCGGCCTCGAGATCTGGTGTCCGCCACAATACATGGGCGCCGCACCCTCATGCCTAGCTTCGCGCAACCTTCGGCGTCTATCTGCGGAAGCGATGGATTGTTTCAGGCAAAGCGGCCGGAGGGTTGGATGAAGACGAGAATCGGTGGTGTAGTAGGTCTCGTCATGATGATGGCGGCCCTTGCCGGCTGTATTGACCGTGCCAATGCGCCGGTGCTCGTGCCGGTCGCTTCGCCCGTCAATCCGCCTGGTGTCACTCACGCCCTTTGTATGTCCGATGCCAACGCCATGTACGACGAGGCGAACAAGCAGTATGACCTGCGTGCGCAGATGACCGGCCACCGCGATGCCGTGGAACGGGAAACCAATGCGAGCGGCGCCGCCCATCGGCAATACCGCTCCTGCGTCGCAAGCCAAGGCTACCGTCCTTTGTACGCCAATTGAGAACAGTGAATTCACGCACCCGATGAATTGCCGCAGGTGACTGCTCGCGCGGCTTTGTAAATCGCACTTTTTTATTTTTTGTCTCTTCCAGTCACGCCGGATCGCCTGCAATCACGAGTTTAGGAAGCTGCGTGTGATGGTGGAACTTCGCCCGTATCGAACGCATTTTTCATAGGCAAACCCAGAAGGAGGGTTTCTCATGAAAATGCTCAATATGGCTCCGTCCGCCTTTGCGCTCAGCGCTCTTCTCGCCCTCTCGTCTACCGTTACAGCGCTGGCGGCGCCCGTTCAGCAGACCCAGATCCCCGTCCCCTCGAACGTGGAAATGGTGCAATATAAAGCACATGCCGCTTATTGGCATGGCTATCGTGGCTCCGCTACGGAACGCCCCGGGACCCGCCGTCATTCGGACGGCTTCTGGTATCCGCTTGCTGCGTTCGGCGTCGAAGCCGGCACCACGGGCTCGATTGTCCCCAAACCCGAGAACCGCCCCGAACCTAAGACTATGTGCAATCCTGAATTTAGTGGATCGATCGGCCCCGGCAGCATGCCTTGTGATAACGGCTATTGAGCCGGCAAAGAAAAGGCGGCGAAAAGCCGCCTTTTTCTTTCGCGGTGCCGAATCTCACGTATCCGTGATCGCTGTTGCAGCGCAGTAGAATATGACAATTTCGCTTCCTAGCTCCTTGGCGTAAACTCCAACAATCCTCCCAAGGAGAGATGAAATGATCAACGTATTGAAGAATGGTCTCGTGGCTGTAGCCTTAGGCGCAATCATCAGCGTTTCGGCTTTCGCATCTGCCAACGCAGCTTCGGCTCAACAGCAGCAGATCGTAAAGCAGCACAAGAACACCAACGCTCGCAACGAGCCCCGCACGACCGGTTCGGTCAACGGCGCATCCCGAAGCTCCGCGCCTTACCAGTACAGCCCGAAGAAGACGCTCAACATGGCTTGCGGCCTGCGCTTCAATCCGACCAGCAGCTCGGGTTGCAACTACTAAGGCAGTCTGAAGGCATAAGGCGGAGGGGAATGGGACTGACGTCCCTGCCGCGAAAGAGGGCAGCCTTCATGGCTGCCTTTTCGTTCCAGGAAAGCCTCGGTCACGGTGTCAGAGGAAAGGCCGGTCAGATCTTCGCAGACCTGCCACAGCTTTCACCAGACCGTCTTTTCCTGCGCTATGCGAACGATCAATTTGCCGACACGCTTCTGCCAGCTCAGCCCCGTACGCAGGCTGACTGTTCGCGCTTAACTGGAATGGGCAACGGTGCCCACCAGATTTATTGCACTAATTGCAAAAATGCATTAGATATAAAAATACACGAAATGTTGTTGGAAACAGGCATGCGCGAAAACCATGGATTGACGGGGCTGCCTTTGAATTGCCATGCTGCAGGAGATCGTCGCATCGATAGTCAATCGCATTTCAGACGGGTGGGATAATCATGATCGCAAACAGTGCATTCTCCGATTTCATGCATTTTTTCCGTTCGTGGCTGAGCAACCCGCTGAGGGTAGCCGCCATCGCGCCCTCCGGTGACTCGCTCGCGCGCATCATGACCAGCGAGATCGCTGCTCTGGATGGTCCGATCATCGAGCTCGGTCCGGGTACCGGTGTCTTTACCCGCGCGCTGCTTGCGCGCGGCATCAGCGAGTGCGACCTGACGCTCATCGAATACGGTCCCGAGTTCATCGGGTCGCTTCAGAAGCGCTTCCCCGATGCGCGTGTCCTGCAGATGGACGCCGGCCATCTGGCACAGGCCAATATTTTCGAGGGTGAACCCGTCGGTGCCGTCGTCAGCGGTCTGCCGCTTCTTTCCATGTCACCGCGCAAGATCGCCTCGATCCTTGCCGGGGCCTTCGTCTATATGCGGGCCGGCGGCGCCTTTTATCAGTTTACCTATGGGCCGCGTTGTCCCGTGCCGCGTCCGATCCTCGACCGTCTGGGCCTGAAGGCGACGCGTATCGGCGGCACGGTTAGAAACCTGCCGCCAGCCTCCGTCTATCGGATTTCACGCCGCAGGCCGCTTGAGCTCTCGCGTGAGCGCTTCAAATTTCGTAGCAGCGGAGTGGATATGGAGGTTGCCGCTGAAGCGGACGACTGAATGACAGCCGATGGAAATGACTGAGAAGAAACAGCCTGAAGCCGTCGAGGGCAGGCGTGAGCGCAAGCGTCGCCAGACCCGCGAGCGCATCGAACAGGCAGCGATGACCCTCTTCATGGAGCGCGGCTTCGACGCGACCACCATCGAGGAGATCACCGAGGCAGCTGATGTCTCGAAGCGCAGTTTCTTCGATTATTTCCCGTCGAAGGAAGAGGTCGTCTTCGCCTGGCAGGATTCATTCGCTGATCGCCTGATGGCGGCGATTGCCGCACGTCCGGCCGGCGAATCCCCCGTCAAGGCCGTCGAGGAAGCCCTTATCGTCACTGTAACCGCCTCGGCTGACGAGCGCGCTCTTGCGCTCAGTGAACTGATCCATTGCACCCCAACCCTCAAGGCCCGTGATCAGCTCAAATATGCCAAGCTGGAGCAGAAGCTGACCGAGGCGCTGATTACTCGCAGCGGCGGCGATCCGCGTGCACGCGCGCGCATGCGCTTGCTTTCGGCTGTTGTCATCGGCGCGCTGCGCGTTGGCGGAGAGCTGTGGCAGCAGCGCGTGGCAGGTACTTCGACCGAAAGCATCTCGATGGAAGCCTTTGCACGCGAGATCTTTGGTGAGCTCTGGAAGATGCTGGCCGAATTCGGTGAAGAAGCAAAATCCCGGCTCTAGGTAATTCCACGCCTGGACGATCACTCTTTCTGTTGTGGTGCTTCCGATCGGTCCTCTCGCAGGAAAGTCGATGAGGCGCGCAGCTTCGCCGGATATGGCCATGAAGACCTCGTCCAGGAATCGACGATGGAAGAGCTGCATCAGTTTGAGGCCAACATTTTCGGTCCGGTAGCTGTCATGCAGTCGGTCCTGCCCTATATGCGCAAGCGCCGCAGCGACCATATCTACAATATCACCTCGATGGGCGGGATCATCACCATGCCGGGCATCGCTTTCCATCATGCCAGCAAGTTCGCCCTCGAGGGCATTTCCGAAAACCTCGGCAGCGAGATCAAGAGCGTTGGGATTCACGTGACCGGCATCGAACCCGGTGGCTTCCGCACTGATTGGGCCGGCCGCTCGATGATGCGTGCTGAGCGCTCGCTCGCCGATTGTGATGAGGTCTTTGAGCCGCGGCGCCAGCGCCGCCTCGAACGCAACGGTAACCAGCCGGGCGATCCGAAAAAGGCAGCTGCCGCGATGCTGAGGCTCATTGCATCCGACAATCCGCCAGCCCATCTGTTGCTTGGGGGTGACGCGATCAGCCTCGTTCCTGAGAAGCTCGGCTATCTCAAGACCGAATTCGACGCCTGGGAGCAGGTCTCCAGCTCCACCGATTTTGAGTGATTTATTGACCAAGAGAGGAAAAGACGATGAGCGATTACAATGCAGCGAAATCCGGTACCTTCAAGATCGGTGGCGATCTGGAAGTCAATCGCCTCGGCTTCGGGGCCATGCGCATTACCGGCGATGGCATCTGGGGCAATCCTGTCGACCACGATGAATCGATCCGTACCCTGAAGCGTTTGCCGGAACTCGGCGTCAACTTCATCGATACGGCTGATTCCTATGGTCCTGACGTTTCCGAATGGCTGATCAAGGAAGCGCTTCATCCCTACAAGAAAGGCCTCGTCGTCGCCACCAAGGGCGGTCTGACGCGCCACGGTCCGAATATCTGGCTGCCGCTCGGCCGTCCGGAATATCTGATCCAGCAGGTGCACAAGAGCCTGCGCAATCTCGGTGTCGAGCAGATAGATCTCTGGCAGCTTCACCGCATCGATCCGAAGGTTCCGGCCAAGGAACAGTTCGACACGATCAAGTCGCTGCTCGATTCCGGCCTCATCCGCCATGCGGGCTTGAGCGAAGTCTCGGTTGCCGATATCGAAGCAGCCTCCAAGGTCTTCAAAGTTGCTACGGTCCAGAACCGCTACAACCTCGTCGACCGCACCAGCGAGGATGTGCTCGACTATTGCGCCAAGCACAATATCGGCTTCATCCCCTGGTATCCGCTGGCGGCGGGCGATCTTGCAAAGCCAGGCTCGCTGCTCGATACGATCGCCAAGAAGCATAATGCGGCCCCGAGCCAGATCGCGCTGGACTGGGTGCTGAAGCGCAGCCCTGTCATGCTGCCGATCCCCGGCACGTCCAAGGTCAAGCACCTGGAAGAAAACGTCGCTGCCGTTGACATCACGCTGTCGGACGAAGAGTTCACCGCGCTCGACGCAGAAGGCAAGAAGCTCTTCAAGGCCGCCTGATAAGCATGAAATCACGCATGGAAGGGCCGCGGTTTCAGCCGCGGCCGTTTTCGTTTCGCGCCGCGCCGTCATTTCCCGCGTGACATCGAGAAAGGGCGCGCAGCGTTGGCAGCGCGTCCCGGTGGCCCGAATAATGGAGGCAGGGCTCGGGAAGTATGTCATCCGGTCTGTCGCGAGACATGGCTCCCACATTTTGCGACCAAATCTGTGTGGATTTCATATGCGGGCACAATTTGCGAAATAATTTGACCATCTGATCAAAGGTGCCGCAAAATGAGGCGCGCACATGATGCCGGCGAGGCAAGCATTGCGCCCAATGCATTGCTGCATTGCGGTAATTTCGCTATTCTCCATCAAATGAATTGGGTATTAATGATCTCGAAGGCAGCGCACTCCTCCTCCCAGCGCTCCTTCATCGGACTGACAACACTCCTCCTCCCAGTTGTCAGTCAGGATCAAGAGCCCGATGCACCTCCTCCCGCGTCGGGCTCTTTTCTATTCCGGATCATTTTTTCCCAAACCTTCGTAAAATTGACTCCGTCCCTGGCCTCGGACTATCTGGAGGCGCGCGGCAAGCGCATGTCGGTGGCTTGGCGCGATGACGCCTGAACCTGCGGAGAAGTCATGATCGGCAGATGCGGCGTTTCTCGCAAAGCCCTTGCAACCCTACTTGTCCTGTGCGTCGGCCTCGCTTCCTGCGGGCGGCCGATCGGTGTCATGCAGGCGGCCGGCACGGTTCCACCGGGTACGTCGCGAGTCGATCTGCTGGTGGCGACAACGCGCGCTGCCGATGAAAATCCGGCCGTGCTCTTCTCCGGCGAGCGCGGCACCGGGCTGAGGGTCGATGCCGTCGATGTCTCCATTCCACCGGAAGCCAATCGCAAGGCCGGGCAAGTGCAATGGCCTCGTCGTCTGCCCGCCAATCCTCTCAAGGATTTCGTCACCGTCGCGGTCGATCCGCTGGATGGGGAGAAAGCGGGAGAGGGCTGGCTGAGGACGCATATGCCAAAAAGCAAGCGGGTCCTCATCTTCGTCCATGGCTTCAACAATCGCTATGAGGATGCGGTCTATCGATTCGCGCAGATCGTCCATGATTCGCATGCCGATGTTGCGCCCGTCGTTTTCACCTGGCCCTCGCGCGCCAGCATTTTCGACTATAACTACGACAAGGAAAGCACCAACTATTCGCGCGATGCGCTGGAAGAGTTGCTGCGGCGCACGGCCAACAATCCGGCGGTGGCCGATATCACAGTCATGGCCCACTCCATGGGCACGTGGCTGACGGTAGAGGCTCTTCGCCAGATGGCGATCCGCGACGGACACGTTGCCTCGAAGATCAACAATGTCATTCTTGCCTCGCCGGATCTCGATGTCGATGTGTTCGGCCGACAGTTCCAGAGCCTCGGCAAGGACAAGCCGCATTTCACCATCTTCGTCTCGCAGGACGACCGGGCGCTGGCGCTCTCCCGCCGCATCTCGGGCAATGTCGATCGCCTCGGCCAGATCGATCCCTCCGCCGAACCCTATCGCAGCAAACTGGAAGCGGCGGGCATCACCGTGCTCGATCTCACCAAGCTGAAGACCGGCGATCGCCTGAACCATGGCAAGTTTGCCGAAAGCCCAGAAGTGGTGAAGCTCATCGGCGATCGGCTGATTGCCGGCCAGACAATTACGGATTCCGAAGTGGGCCTCGGCGAGGCGGTTGGCGCCGTTGCTATCGGCGCTGCCCAGACGGCCGGCAGTGCGGTCAGCCTTGCCGTCAGCACACCGATTGCCATCTTCGATCCCCGCACCCGCCGCAACTACGATGCTCAGGTGCGCCGTCTCGGCCAGTCGATGAACAATACTGTAGGTTCCGTGGGCGATAGTGTCGGCGCCGGGGTGCCGGAAACCGCTCAGTAAAAAACCATAGGCATTCGCCTCGTTGTGATATATCACACCTCGAACGGCATTCGACTCTGCCGTGCGGTGGGTAAGACATGGCGAATGAAATCAATAAGACGGTGGCTGTCGTCGGCGCCGGTGTGGTCGGCGCTTCGATTGCTTTCGAGCTGCAGCGGCGCGGTTATCAGGTCACTTTAATCGACAAGGGCGAGCCGGGCAGGGGAACCTCCTACGGCAATATGGCGAGCATCGCGCTCGACTTCGCAGCAGGCTCCGGTCCTTCAACCTGGAAGAAACTGCCGCGCTGGCTGATCGATCCGGAAGGCCCGGTCTGGTTGCGGCCGTCCTATGCGCCGAAAATCCTGCCATGGTTCCTGCGTTTCCTCGCTGCCGGCCGCCCCTCGCGCCTGAGAGAGATCGAGGATGCGGGCATGAGCCTCTCCAAAATTGCTCTCGGTGATATCAGCGCCATGCTCGATGCCGTTGGCGCTCCTGAGTTGATGACCGAGGAAGGCTGCCTGGCGATCTACGAAACCGAGGCCGAATTCGATGCGGATCGCGGTCACCTCGAATTGATGCGGCGCTATGGCATGGAATTCGAGGTGCTGAGCAACGGTGCCATCCAGTATTACGAGCCGACCCTTTCGCCGAAAATCGCCAAGGCCGTGCTGTTGCCGGACAACAAGTCGATCCGCGATCCCTACAAGCTTGTCGTGAAGCTCACTGACGCCGCAAAGGCTGCAGGCGCAAGCTTCGTTTCCGGGCAAGTCAAGGCCGTGGAGCGCAAGGGCGATGGCAAGACAGTCGTCCACCTCGAAAATGGCAATCGCATCGAAGCCGATAAGGTCATCCTCGCGGCCGGTGTCCATACGCGCTTCCTTGCGGCTGCCCTTGGCGAGCCGATCCCGCTCGAAACCGAGCGCGGCTACCATACGCAGATCATGCAGCCCGGCATTTCCATGCGCTATTCGGTGATCTGGCCGCATCGCGCCTTCATGGTCACGCCGACGGCCGGCGGCATCCGCGTTGGCGGCAACGTCGAGCTGGCCGGGCTGACGGCCGCGCCCGATTTCCGTCGTCCGCGCGCGCTGGTGCGCCATGCGCAGCGTATCCTGCCCGATCTCCAGGTTCAGGACACCAGCGAATGGATGGGCCATCGCCCGGCGCTGCCGGATACGATCCCGATCATCTCGCCCTCTTCGAAAATACCTGGCGTCTTCTATGCGACCGGCCACGGCCATCTCGGTCTGACCTATTCGGCAACGACAGCGCGGCTGATCGCGGATATGGTGGCCGGCGTCAAAACATCAGTTGATATCAAGCCATTCCGCATCAACAGGTACTAGGGCTGTCGCGCCGGCGCCTTCGTCACCGGGAAAAATATCCGCGTCGATGGCGGCATCACGCGTCACGTCCGATTTGGAGTTTGAAAGATGAGATGGAAGCGTACGATCCAGCTTCTGGATGTTCATGCTGAAGGTGAAATCGGCAAGGTCGCGATCGGCGGCGTGCCGAAGATCCCCGGCGAAACGGTCGCCGCCCAGCTTCACTGGCTGAATACCGATCCGAAGGGCCAGGAGCTTCGCCGCTTCCTCTGCCTTGAGCCGCGCGGCGCGCCGATCGGCTCGGTCAACCTGCTCCTGCCGCCGAAACATCCGGATGCGGATGCGGCCTTCATCATCCTGCAGCCCGATCAGGCGCATGCGAGTTCCGGCTCGAACTCCATCTGTGTCACGACTGCCCTCCTGGAAGCCGGCATCGTCGAGATGAAGGAACCGGAAACCGTCGTGACGCTGGAAACCGCCGCCGGCCTGGTCAAGGCGACGGCCACCTGCCGCGACGGCCGCTGCGAGAAGGTGAAACTCACCATGGTGCCGTCCTTCGTCCACGAGCTGGATGTCGAGATCGAAACGCCGCATTGGGGAAAGATCAAGGCCGACATCTGCTATGGCGGCATCTTTTACGCGCTGGTCGATGTCGGGCAGATCAATTTGACGATCGAGAAGGCCAATGCTGCAGCACTCGTACAGGCCGGCATGATCCTCAAGGACCTCATCAACCGCAATATCCATGTCGTGCATCCGGAAATCCCGGCAATCTCGGGCGTGGCCTATGTCATGTTCCGCGATCTGGAGGCAGACGGCACGGTGCGCACCTGCACCACCATGTGGCCGGGCAGAGCCGACCGCTCGCCCTGCGGTACAGGTAACTCGGCCAATCTCGCCACCCTCTACGCGCGCGGGAAGGCCAAGATTGGCGATGTCTTCAAGTCGAAGTCGATCATCGGCTCGGAATTCGAGGTTGGCCTGCAGGGACTGACGGAAGTGGCCGGCAAGCCCGCCGTCATTCCGACGATCACTGGCCGCGGTTTCACCTTCGGACTGTCGCAGGTTGCACTTGACCCCTTCGACCCGCATCCGGGCGGCTTTGCGCTGACGGATGTCTGGGGTCCCTCGGCGGGCGAAATCTGATCGCCGACTTCAGTAGACGAAGGGATCGACTTCGGCCTTGGCAAGTTCGCCAATGGCCGAGGGATAGATCACGCCCTTGCGCAGGATGATGTTGGCGTAAAGCCTTGGCTCGCCGGTCTGAATGACCGCATGGGCCGCGCGCACCCGACCGTAGAAATCCTGCCCGACGAGAGGGACGACCTCGCGATCCGGCTCATGCCTGGCGCAGCAGGCAATCATTTCCTCATGGATCGGATCGAGCTTGTCGCGTTCGGTCTTCACGGTTGAGCGGAAGATGGCCTCGTTCACAAAGTCGTCGATCGGCAGCACGCTCAAAACGGCATCAAGAACCGGAATGAGATGATGCCCGTCGAGCCGGATCAGCCGTCGCGCATGCTCGATGCCCGGATAGTTGCCGTCGACGATGGCGATTTCGTCGCCATGGCCCATGCCGCGCAATGTCGCCAGCAGGTCCGGGCTCAGCAGTGGGTCAAGCCCTTTCAGCATTGTCGATCTCCTTGAAAAGCACATTCTGATCGGTGAGATAACGCGCGAAGATCGGCAGGCTGGCGCCGCCGATGGCGCGGGCATGCGCGCCGACCACGCCTTCGACGATATCGGGCATGACGACGCCCTGCAGGTCGAGCTTTTCGGCTTCGTAGATCGTCGCCTGTACGATGCGCCGGCGCACCCAGTCCGGGAAACCGCCATCGATGACGGCGGCGCTGAAGTCGATGATCGAGGCTGCGGCGACAATCGCCTGCGCCAGTGCCTTGGCAGTATCCTGGATCCAGGCTTCCATCGGTTCGCCGAAATCTATCCAGTCGTCGGCCGAATACCAGAGCGGCTGCGGGTCGATGCCCCGCTCGCGCAGCATGTTTTCCAAGACGAAGATCGAGGCGATCTCCAGAAGCTGCATTGTCTCGCCGTTCTTGCCGCGCACCGGCAGCGGACCGATGGCGCCTGCCGTTCCCGTCTTGCCCGAAAAGATTGCCGAATTCAGCACGATCCCGCCGCCGATGAAGGAGCCGATAAAGAAATAGACGAAATCCGGATAGGACGGGCCAATGCCGAAGACCAGTTCCGCACCGCAGGCGCTGGTCGCGTCGTTCTGCAGGAAGACCTGGTAGGATACCTGCGTGGCGATTTCCGACTGCAGGTCGAAATCGCGCCAGACCTCCATCGTGCCCTCGGGCGCGCCCACTTCGTCGGCCCAATTCCAGAGTTCGAAGGGGGCCGCGATGCCGAGGCCGGCAATGCGGCTGCGCTCGCGCTCGCTCAGCTTGCCCTCCAGCTCCCTGATCCCATGGGTCACGAAGGACAGGATCTCATCGGGCAGGGGATAGGCATAGATCCTGTGCAGTTGCAGCCGGATCCTGCCGACGAAATCCATCAGCACGAGGTCTGCGCTGCGCCGGCCGATCTTCACGCCGAAGGAATAGACGGCATCCGGATTGAGCCGCATGGGTATGGATGGTTGGCCGACGCGACCGCGGATGGGCTCGCCACGCGAAAGCAGCCCTTCCTTCTCCAGCACCCGCATGATGACGGAGACGGTTTGAGCCGAAAGCCCGCTGCGGCGTGCGATATCGGCCTTCGACAGGGCGCCGTAGAGGCGCACCAGCGACAGCACGAGCCGTTCGTTATAGGCGCGCACCCTGATCTGGTTCGCACCTCCCGACGGATTAAGAATTGGCGGTGGGACCGGCATGTAATCCGGACCATCCATGGACGACATTGGCCACTCCTCCCGATTAACGGCCTATGCCTGATTTCATGTCAGCATGCCACATCGAATTAATAATTCAATTGGATTTATTTATTGACAAGCGGTTTTCTTTCGCTCTTAATTGCCATCGTCAACGGCACGGGACGGCTTTGGGGAGAAGGCTGATGCCGCATTCCGCAAGTCTCGTCGTGCATGAATTCCGGTGCCGCCTGGGGGCGGGCCGGCCAATCTCTGGGAGGAGTTCATGAAGAAATCAGTTCTCGCTTTCGGCGCACTCGCGCTTGGCGTCGCCTTTTCCGCTCCGGCAATGGCGGCAGATGTTTCTGCATGCCTGATCACCAAGACCGACACCAACCCCTTCTTCGTCAAGATGAAGGAAGGTGCGACGGCCAAGGCCAAGGAACTCGGCGTCACGCTGAAGTCCTACGCCGGCAAGATCGACGGTGACAGCGAAAGCCAGGTCGCAGCGATCGAAAGCTGCATCGCCGATGGTGCAAAGGGTATTCTGATCGCCGCTTCGGACACCAAGGGCATCGTGTCGTCGGTCAAGAAGGCTCGCGATGCTGGCCTGCTCGTCATCGCGCTCGACACGCCGCTTGAGCCGGCCGATGCTGCCGACGCCACTTTCGCCACCGACAACCTGCTCGCCGGCAAGCTGATCGGCCAGTGGGCCAAGGAAACGCTTGGGGACAAGGTAAAGGACGCCAAGGTCGGCTTCCTCGACCTGACGCCGTCGCAGCCGACCGTCGACGTCCTGCGCGACCAGGGCTTCATGATGGGCTTCGGCATCGATCCGAAGGACCCGAACAAGATCGGCGATGAGGATGATCCGCGCGTCGTCGGCCATGACGTGACCAACGGCAATGAGGAAGGCGGCCGCAAGGCTATGGAAAACCTCCTCCAGAAGGATCCTGGTATCAACGTCATCCACACGATCAATGAACCGGCTGCCGTCGGTGCCTATCAGGCGCTGAAGGCCGTCGGCATGGAAAAGAACGTACTGATCGTATCGGTCGATGGCGGTTGCCCGGGTGTGAAGTCGGTCAAGGAAGGCGTTATCGGCGCCACCTCGCAGCAATATCCGCTGATGATGGCGGCACTCGGCGTCGAGGCGATCAAGAAGTTCGCCGATAGCGGTGAAAAGCCGAAGCCGACCGAAGGCAAGTCCTTCTTCGATACCGGCGTTTCGCTCGTCACCGACAAGCCGGTCTCCGGCGTCAAGTCGATCGACACCAAGGAAGGCACGGACAAGTGCTGGGGCTGAGCCCTGCCTGATTGACATCAGAATGGCCGGGGCTTGATCCCCGGCCTTTTTGGGCGGACGATACGTCGCCGCCCGCCAAACCGGCTCAGCAAAGACCGGAAGGATATCGGCGACGGCTTCCGCGTGGGTTCGGCGCGCGGATGCGAAGGAGGAACAATGACCGGAACACAGGAATTTGAACGCGTCCTCGACGACAGCGACAAGAGTGTTGCCTCGTTCGAGCACGAGAACGTCTCGCTGATCAAGCGCGCGCAGCATTTTCTGCACTCGACGCCGGCTGCCGTGCCGTTGATCGTGCTGGTGCTGGCAATCGTGATCTTCGGAATAGCGATCGGCGGACGTTTCTTCTCGTCCTATACGCTGACGCTGATCCTGCAGCAGATCGCTATCGTCGGCATTCTCGGAGCGGCCCAGACGCTGGTCATCCTGACCGCCGGCATCGATCTTTCGATCGGCGTCATCATGGTCATCTCGGCCGTCATCATGGGCAATGTCGCCATCACCTACGGCATACCGACACCGATCGCAGTGGTCGCCGGGCTTGTCGTCGGCGGGCTCTGCGGATTGCTGAACGGCTTCCTCATCGCCTATATGAAGCTGCCGCCCTTCATCGTCACGCTCGGCACCTGGAATATCGTCATGGCGACGAATTTCATCTATTCCGCCAATGAGACGATCCGCGACACCGACGTCGACGAACAGGCGCCACTGCTTCATCTTTTCGCCATAAGCTTCAAGCTCGGCAGCGCCGTGCTCACACTCGGCGTCATCGCCATGGTGCTGCTCGTCGTGCTGCTCTGGTATGTACTAAATCACACCGCATGGGGCCGGCATGTCTATGCCGTTGGCGACGATCCGGAGGCGGCCAAGCTCTCCGGCATCCAGACCAAGAAGGTGCTGCTGACCGTTTACGCCATATCAGGCGTCATTGCCGCCTTGGCCGCCTGGGTCTCGATCGGCCGCAATGGCTCGATCTCGCCGTCTTCGGCCGTCACGGACTTTAACCTCCAGGCGATCACCGCGACGGTGATTGGCGGCATTTCGCTGTTCGGCGGCCGCGGCTCCATTCTCGGCACGCTCTTCGGCGCGATGATCGTCGGCGTCGTGTCGATGGGCCTCAACATGCTCGGCGCCGACCCGCAATGGAAGGTTCTTTTGACTGGCGTGCTGATTATCGCCGCCGTTGCTATCGATCAGTGGATCAGAAAGGTTTCGGTATAATCATGGCTGTCGAACCCATTCTCACTGCACGGGGCCTCGTCAAGCGTTATGGACGCGTTACCGCGCTCGACAATGCCGATTTCGATCTCTATCCGGGCGAAATCCTTGCCGTCATCGGCGATAACGGCGCCGGCAAGTCCTCGCTCATCAAGGCGATATCGGGCGCGGTCACCCCCGATGATGGGGTGATCACCCTGGAAGGCCGGCAGGTGCAGTTCAGATCGCCGATGGAAGCGCGCGACGCCGGCATCGAGACCGTCTACCAGAACCTCGCCCTTTCGCCGGCGCTGTCGATCGCCGACAACATGTTCCTCGGCCGCGAGATTCGCAAACCGGGCATGCTCGGCTCCTTTTTCCGCATGCTGGACCGGCCGGCGATGGAAAAGCAGGCGCGCAACAAGCTTTCCGAGCTCGGCCTGATGACCATCCAGAATATCAATCAGGCGGTGGAAACGCTCTCCGGCGGTCAGCGCCAGGGCGTTGCCGTTGCCCGCGCCGCCGCTTTCGGTTCAAAAGTCATCATCATGGATGAGCCGACTGCCGCCCTCGGCGTGAAAGAAAGTCGCCGCGTGCTGGAGCTCATTCTCGATGTGCGTGCCCGCGGCATTCCGATCGTGCTCATCTCGCACAACATGCCGCATGTCTTCGAAGTCGCCGACCGTATCCATATCCATCGCCTCGGGCGCCGCTTGACGGTCATCGATCCCAAGGAATACACGATGTCCGATGCCGTCGCCTTCATGACCGGCGCCAAGGCAGTCCCTGCGGAGCCCGTTGCCGCATGAGTGCCCGGATTGACGACATTGTCGGCGAGGTGCTGAGCCGCGCCGGCGATTCCAGACGTTTCCTCATTGCCATCGCCGGTCCGCCCGGCGCTGGCAAATCCACCATGGCCGACAATGTGGCAAACGGCCTGAAGGCCAAGGGCGAGAGTGCCTCGGTGCTTCCCATGGATGGCTTCCATATGGACAACGCCGTTCTCATCGAGCGTGGTCTGCTGGCCCGCAAGGGCATTCCGGAAACCTTCGACGTGCGCGGCTTCCTCGATATCGTCAAAGCCGTGCGCCCCGCCGATCAGGAAGTCCTCGTTCCCGTCTTCGACCGCTCGCGCGAGCTTGCCATCGCCTCGGCCCGGCCGATCGATCCCAACGATCGCTTCATCATCATCGAAGGCAACTATCTGCTTTTTACCGAGGGCAAATGGGCCGAGCTCGACGGCATCTTCGATTACACGATCATGCTCGCCCCGCCCATGGAGGTTCTGGAGGAGCGTCTCTGGGATCGCTGGCGCGGCTATAAGCTGACTGAGGAAGAAGCGAGCGCCAAAGTCTACGGCAACGACCTGCCGAACGGCCGCCTGATCCTCGAAAATCGCCGTCCTGCCGATATGACATTGGAAATCGCGCTGGCCTGAACAGTTGTTTCCGGACCGGTCTTGATGCTATCGAGGCGAAACCCGCATCGCTTCGGAGGCTTCCATGCAATCGCTCACCATCCGCCGTCCTGACGACTGGCATCTGCATCTGCGCGACGGCGCCATGCTGGAAGGCGTGATTGGTGATACGAGCCGCATCTTCGCGCGCGCGATCATCATGCCGAACCTGGTGCCGCCGGTTGTCACGACAACGGATGCGGCAGCCTATCGCGACCGCATCATGAAGGCGCTTCCTGCCGGTCATCGCTTTCAGCCGCTGATGACGCTCTATCTGACCGAACATACGAGCGCTGATGACGTCGAGGAAGGCAAGAAGAGCGGCCTCATCACCGCCGTGAAACTCTATCCCGCCGGCGCCACGACGAATTCGCATGGCGGCGTGCGCGATATGGAAAAGGCGATGCCTGTGCTGGAACGCATGGCCAAGATCGGCCTGCCGCTCTGCGTCCATGGCGAGGTGACGACGCCTGATGTCGATATCTTCGATCGTGAAGCAGTCTTCATCGAGACGGTGCTGGACCCGCTGCGCAAGCGCCTGCCGGAACTGAAGGTGACGATGGAGCATGTCACCACCGCTGACGGGATCGATTACATCAAGTCGGCCAAGGCTAATCTCGCCGGTTCCATCACCACCCATCACCTGATCATCAACCGTAATGCCATCCTCGTCGGCGGCATTCGTCCGCATTATTACTGCCTGCCCGTCGCCAAGCGCGAGAACCACAGGCTGGCTCTCCGGGCTGCTGCGACGAGCGGTGACACCAGGTTCTTCCTCGGCACGGATTCTGCCCCGCATGTCGACCCACTCAAGGAATGCGCCTGCGGCTGCGCGGGGATCTATACCTCGATCAACACGATGAGCTGCCTTGCCCATGTGTTCGAGCAGGATGGCGCGCTCGACAGGCTGGAGGCCTTTGCCTCCCTGAATGGCCCTGCCTGGTATGGGCTAGCGCCCAACGAGGAACGCGTCACGCTGGAGCGGCAGGCTGAGCCCGTGACCTTCCCCGCCAGAATTGAAACCGGCGCCGGGCCGGTTACCGTCTTCGATCCCATGTTCCCACTGCATTGGCAGGTCAGGGCCTGAAAAAAAGACGTGTGTGCTTGAATATTTCTTCTTATGATTGCTGCAGAATGTTGAATTTGTAACATTCGGCCCGCGCAATCCATGATTTTTTAACGGAATGCATAAGACATTAGTCAGCAGTGACGAGATAGATTTTAGAACGTTATCGGCGCGGCAGGAGCCGCGGAGATCTAAAAGCATGATGCTTGACTACAATTCACTGCTGCTGGCGCTTGGCGTTTCAGCAACCTGCCTTGCCGTGACGCTCATGGGGAGCTGGATCGCGCGCCGGGCCGAGACATTTCTTCTCACCTGCACATTCGGCCTCGTTCTCGTCGTTGCCGGCATTTTTGCCTACGCCTTCTATGTGGAACAGCCCGGACGCATGCTTGGTGCTGGCAATTTCATGTTGTTTCATGCGGGGTTTGCGACCATCTGGGGCGCCGGCTATCAGTTCCGCACTGGCCGGATTCCGCTTTTCGGCATCGCCGTCCGCTCAATCGTCGCCATGGCGACTGCCGTTCCGCCGATGATCGCCGGGCTGGATGGCCTTGCTTTCATGGCTGATAACCTCGCCATCGCCTTCCTGCTCTTCACGACTGCCCGGCAATATTGGTTAGGCCGTGCCGAAGCACCTGCGCCGATCTCAGGCATTACCGCCCTCTACACATTGACGGCGATTTCCTTCGTGCTCTGCGCCGCTGTATTGATCTGGGATGGCAAGCTGGTGCTCGGAGCCGCGCCCAGCAATTGGGCGGAAGATCTGAGCCTTGCCATGTGCATTGCCGGCATGACCGGCATCGGCGCCCTGTCGCTGGCGCTGCATCAGTGGCGGCTTGCCGCCCGTCACCGCATCGACGCGATCACCGACCCGCTGACCGGCCTGCTGAACCGCCGCGCTCTGTTCGACCAGCACGGTACCCGCACCATGGGCGTTTCGACCGCGGTCATCGTCTTCGACATCGACCATTTCAAATCGGTGAACGACCGTTACGGCCATGCAGCCGGCGATCACGTCCTGAAGGTCTTTGCCGGCGAACTTTCGGCCAATTGCCGTAGCGGCGATACGGCCGCCCGCCTTGGTGGCGAGGAATTCGCTCTCGTGCTGAAGGAGATCATGCCCGGCCGCGCCGAGCTTGCCGCCGAGCGTATCCGCAAGGCCTTCGAGGACCGCGACATCTATATCGAAGACGAGGTTCTCAATTGCACCGTCAGTGCCGGCGTCGCCCCTGGCCGGTCCAAGCCACTGGATTTCGACGCCATGCTGGGCGAGGCGGATAAGGCGCTCTATGTCGCAAAAGGCGCCGGCCGAAATCGTGTCGAACTTGCCAGCCATCTGCATTCGGTGCCGTCAGGCGTCGTGCGCTCTGCCTCTTGATCCGTCTGCCGACCTTTCGTAAGCTGATCGTCGGCCGGATGCAGCCAGCCGCCCCGCGATGCGCAAGCATTATGGTGAATGCATCCAAATCCACCTTCACATCCTTGCTCCTGGCAAACGATGGCGAACGGGTCAGCAGACGCGGGCACTGATCTTCCTGTTTGCCGCCAACGGAAGGATGGATACATGCGCGATTTTCGCGATGCCAAGCTTATGGCAAAAACCCTGCGGCAGGCGCTTGCCGACCGCGATATTTCCCTTACCCACAGCGAAACGCTGGAGATTGTCGCCAAACAATTCGGCTTCGACCAGTGGAACATTCTCTCTGCTAAACTGGATGAGACCGAAGGCGCCCGATCTCCGATCGGCATAGAACCGCCGGTGCCGATCTTCCGCATTTTCTCGGTCGAGAAGGCCATGGAATTCTATTGCGGCTTCCTCGGCTTCACTCTGGATTGGGAACATCGCTTCGGTGAGAATTTTCCGCTTTATTGCCAGGTCTCGCGCGAGAACATGCAACTGCACTTGAGCGAACATTCGGGCGATGCAAGCCCCGGCGCTCGGGCTTTCGTGCGTGTGAAGGATATCGGCGCCTATCAGGCCGAGCTTGCCGCGAGGAACTACCGCTACATGAAACCGGGCATCGAGGAAGCGCCCTGGGGCCTGGAGATGGCCGTCATCGACCCCTTCAGCAACCGCATCACCTTCTGCCAGCAGAACTAGCGCAATTCCCGCAAATGCGGGAAGCAACGAAGGGGCGGAGTGTCATTCCCTCCGCCCTTTTCAGATGAGCATCAGCGCCCGGACAAATGCGATGGAAGCCAGCAGCGAGGCAATCGTACGCACATGGTTCCACCATGTCCAATCTTTGAGATAGGTCGTCCAGAGCTGCACCGCTTCCGGCCCGTTGCCGCTCACCTTTCCCAATGCATCGTTCATCGGCACGTTGAAGACGATGGTGGAGAGGAAGGATGCGGCGATATAGAGCGACACGCCGGCCAGCATCAGTGACGATGCGCCGCCGCGCCAGTTCGCGAAGGCCAATACCGCGATCACGATGCAGAGGATCGCGGTCGGCACGAAAAGCAGCATGAAGGGCGAGCGCACGATGGTCATGTTGATGGAATTCATCGCTGCGATGCCTTGCTCGGGCGGAATGCGCGCGAAGGCGGTCATGATGAAGGTCGAGAAGGCGAAGAAGATGCCGGCGACAAGACCGCTGCCAATGGCCGCAGCGACAAGGGAAATGACGAGAACGATCTGCATGGTCAGGCGCTCCATAGTCCGATTGCTGCGGTCTCCCGCGCATATTGGCTGAAATCGCTCGCCGGGCGGCCGAGAATGTCTGATACGCCACTCATAACCTGCGAATTGCGCCCGTCGAGCACCTCGCCGAAGAGCTCTTCCAGTAGCGCGATGACCGGCTCCGGCATTCCCGCGGCGGCGAGACCCTCCTTAAAATCCGTCATCGGGACCTGTTCATACTCGATCGACCGGCCCGAAGCGGCGGCGATTTCGGCCACGGCTTCGCGGAAGGTCAGGGCGCGAGGGCCGGTCAGCTCATAGATCTTGTTGCGATGCCTGATATCAGTCAAGGCTGCCACCGCCGCATCGGCGATGTCGCCGGCATCGATGAAGGGCTCCCTGATATTGCCGACGGGAAGCTGCAGCTTGCCGGAAAGCAATGGTTCCAGAAAAGCGCCTTCGCTGAAATTCTGGTTGAACCAGGAGGCGCGCAGGATCGTGTAGCCGATCCCGGATGTTTTGAGAGCTTCCTCGCTCTTTTGCGCACCCTCTTCGCCCCGGCCGGAAAGCAGCACGATATGCTGCAACCCGCATTCCCCTGCGAGCTTTGAAAGGGCTTCGATGGCCTCTGCCGCCCATGAGACGGCAAGGTCCGGCTGGAAGGCGACATAGGCGCTCGTTGCTCCCGTGAGCGCATTGCGCCAACTCGCGCGATCCTCCCAGTCGAAGGCCGGTATCGTGGAACGGGACGCCTTGCGCACGTTAAGTCCCAGCTTTTCCAGCCTGTCGGCAATGCGGCCACCGGTTTTGCCCGATCCGCCGATCAGAACGATTTCGGAATTCTGCATATCGAAACTCCTCTTCGATCAAAATAAGAGAGACTCTCTCATTTGCAAAATGAGATAAACTCTCTTATTTTCTTTGTCAACAGTCGAAGGAAGTGGAAGATGGCAGAAGAAGTGATCGCACGGCGCAGGCGCCAGCAGGAGTCGACCGGTCAGCCACGCCGCATCCCGAGCCAGCAGCGTGGCCGCGAGCGCTTCGAAAAAATCCTGACAGTCGCCTCCGAGCTCATCGAAAAGAAAGGCAGTGATGCTCTGAAGATGAGCGAGATCGTTGAAAAAGCTGAGCTTTCCTTCGGCGCCCTCTATCAGTATTTCCCGGACAAGACCTCGATCATCCGCACGCTAGCCGAGCGCTTCAACGAGCAGGGCCGACAATGCGTAGCCGACGAACTGGCCAAGGTGACGGACGCCGACAATCTGCGGACGGCTCTCTGCGTCATCGCCGATGAATATTATGCCTTCTTTCGCCGCGAGCCTGTGATGCGCGATATCTGGCACGCGACCCACACGGATAAGCTCCTCCAGGAAGTCGATGCCGAAGATATGGAATTCCACGCGCAGGCCCTGCTTTCAGTGCTAAAACAGCTATGGCCGGAGCGGACCGAGACGGAGCTTCTGGCCATCGCCCGGCTGACGATGCAGCTTCTTGCGGCCGCGGTCCGTTATGCCGTTTCGCTGGATGAGAAAGAGGGCGCGCAGGCGATCGCGCTCTTCAAGAAGATGCAGGTTGCGGATATCGGCCGCCTGCTCGGCTGACGGCCCTCTTCCATCTGGAAACCGGCCGCTCTTGCTGCTATTGCCGCTGGAACGTCAGCCGAAGGAGTAAGCCGCATGATCCAGACCACATTTCCCGACCGCGCCGTCATGGCAGAGCTGCTGGCAAAGATGCTCTGGGAGATCAAGGCGGTGCACTTCAGCCCCGAGACGCCCTACAAATATGCCTCCGGCATCATGAGCCCCGTTTATATCGACTGCCGCAAGCTTCTCTCCTTCCCGCGCGTCCGCTCCACGGTGATGGATTTTGCCGCCAGCACCCTCCTGCGCGATGCCGGTTTTGAGCAGTTCGATTGCATCGCCGGCGGCGAGACCGCAGGCATTCCCTTCGCAGCCCTGCTTGCCGATCGCCTCAGCCTGCCGATGATCTATGTCCGCAAAAAGCCGAAGGGCCATGGCCGCAATGCGCAGATCGAAGGCGACATGAAGGACGGCGCCCGCGTCCTCGTTATCGAGGATCTGACGACCGCGGGCGGCAGCATGTTCACCTTCATCGATGCCATCAGATCCGCCGGCGGTATCGTCGATCACGGCATCGCGCTCTTCTTCTACGGAATCTTCCCCGAGGCACATCAGCGCTTTGCCAATGGCAAGGTTCAGCTCCATTATATCGCCACATGGCGGGAGGTTCTGGCAATCGCCAGGCAGCAGAAGCTTTTCGATGACAAGACGCTGCACGAAGTCGAGGCCTTCCTCGATGCGCCGCTCGCCTGGTCGGCGAGGAATGGTGGCGTGAGTGAGCTTTCGCTCTAGCCTTTTGACAAAAGCTCGCTTAATCGATTGAAGAACGCGCAAGTCCTGTTGGGAGGAATTCGATGATTTTGTGCTGCGGCGAAGCCCTGATCGACATGCTGCCGAGGGACACGACCCTTGGCGAAAGGGGCTTTGCGCCCTATGCCGGCGGCGCGATCTTCAATACCGCGATTGCGCTCGGGCGCCTCGGCATACCCACGGCCTTCTTCACCGGCATTGCCGATGACATGATGGGCGAGATCCTGCTGGATACGCTGAAGGCAAGCAATGTCGATTACAGCCCTTGCGCCATCACCCCGCGCCCTTCGACCATCGCCTTCGTCAAGCTCGTCAACGGCCAGGCGACTTATGCCTTCTACGACGAGGGCACGGCTGGCCGCATGATCACGTCAGATGACCTGCCCGATCTCGGCGATGACTGCGAAGCCCTGCATTTCGGCGCGATCAGCCTCATCCCGAGCCCCTGCGGCGAAACCTATGAGGCGCTTCTCGACCGCGAAGCCGCTACGCGCGTCATCTCTCTCGACCCGAACATCCGCCCCGGTTTCATCAAGGATAAGCCGGCGCATATGGCCCGCATCAAGCGCATGGCCGCCAAGTCCGACATCGTCAAATTCTCCGACGAGGATCTCGAATGGTTCGGCCTGGAAGGCGACCATGATGCGCTTGCCGCCCACTGGCTGAACCACGGCGCCAAGCTCGTCGTCATCACCAAGGGCGCCGAAGGTGCCACCGGCTACACCAACGCGCGTAAGGTCACCGTACCGAGCGAGCGTGTGACTGTCGTCGACACGGTCGGCGCCGGCGACACTTTCGATGCCGGCATTCTCGCCTCGCTGAAGAAGGACAACCTGCTGACCAAGGCGCAGGTCGCCAATCTTGATGAGCAGGCCCTGCGCAACGCCCTGGCTCTTGGCGCCAAGGCGGCCGCGGTGACCGTCTCCCGCGCCGGCGCCAATCCGCCCTGGGCGAAAGAGATCGGCCTCTGAGCCTTAAGCGATCCGGTCGAGAAAAGCACGGACCTCGCGATTGAAGAGGTCCGGCTGCTGCAGCGGGGCGAAATGGCTGACACCGGGCAGCAGCACGAATTCCGCATCCGGGATCGTCCTTGCCAGATAGTCGGCATGCTCGGGCTTGATGAATTCGTCATGCTCACCGAGCACGATGGAGACCGGCACCTTGATGCCTGTCAGCTGCTCGGCCGAATAATTCGGCTCCGTCGCCATCATTTTCGAGACGTCGCCGACGAAAGCTTCGAACTGGTCAGGTGTCGCCGATAGGGCCTGATAATCCTTCCTGTGACGGCTGAAGCAACGGTCGATGACCGGCGTCGCCTTGAATTCCTTAGTGCCGGTGGAGTCCATGTTGCAGGCGAAGAAAAATACGCCGCAGACCCGGTCCGGCTGCTGGTCGGCCAGGATCAAGGACGTACAGGCGCCATCGCTCCAGCCGATGAAGGCCGCTTCTTCGATTCCGGTATGATCCATGACCGCAAGCACGTCCGAAGCCATCAGGTGATAGGTGTAGGGACGCTCGTCACGCGTGCTGCGGCCATGACCGCGGCTGTCGATCACCACGACCCGATGGCCGGCATCGACAAGCGCAGGAACCTGATAGCCCCAATTGCCGCTATTGCCGAGCCCGCCATGCAGAAGGATGACAGCGGGACCGGCGCCGTAACTCGCATACCAGACGCGGGCACCTTTGTTATCAACGAAGCCCTGCTCGTTCGAGGCCGGCAATGGCTGTGCCCCCTCGGCCTCGAATTTCACCAGCTCGTTATCCGTTGCAGTCATCAGCTCCTCCTCTGTCATTCTCTCTATAGACGACGAGATGCCCTGCAATTCGACAGGGTCAAACAAAAAAAGCCCACCCGTGTGACGGATGGGCTTCGATAGCAGCGAGATCGCCAGGATTACTTGGCGAGCTTTGCCAGCGCAGCGACAAGACCCTGCGTCGAGGAGTCGTGACCGGCAGCGCTTTCCTTGCCTTCGACGACGGGCAGCAGGCCGGTCGCCAGCTCCTTGCCGAGCTCGACGCCCCACTGGTCGAAGGAGTTGATGCGGAAGAGCACGCCTTCGACGAAAACGCGGTGCTCGTAGAGCGCGATCAGGCGGCCGAGCGCGTAGGGCGTCAGCTTGTCATAGACGAAGGTGATCGACGGGCGGTTGCCGTTGAAGACGCGGTGGGGCGCGATGAAATCGGCCTGCTTGTCTTCCATGCCCTTGTCGGTCAGCTGCTTCTTGGCCTCATCGAAGGTGCGGCCCTTCATGAGGGCTTCCGACTGGGCGAGAACGTTCGACATCAGCAGCTGGTGCTGATGGCGCAGCTCAGGCTCGAAGCCGTTGGCGGCGATCATGAATTCGGCCGGGATGATGCTCGTGCCCTGGTGGATGAGCTGGTAGAAGGCGTGTTGGCCATTGGTGCCGGGCTCGCCCCAGACGACCGGGCCGGAATTGCCTTCGACCGGCGTGCCGTCGATGGTGACGCCCTTGCCGTTCGATTCCATGTCGAGCTGCTGCAGATAGGCAGGGAAGCGGGACAGGCGCTGGTCATAGGGCAAGATGGCGCGTGTCGGGTAGCCCAGAACATTCCGGTGGTAGAAGCCGATGAGGCCGAGCAGGACAGGCAGGTTCTCGGCAATCGGCGCCTTGCGGAAATGATTGTCGATGGCATGTGCGCCATCGAGGAACTTGCCGAAATTTTCGGGGCCGACAGCGATCATCAGCGGCAGGCCGATTGCCGACCAGATCGAATACCGACCGCCGACCCAGTCCCAGAAACCGAAGACGCGTTCGCTTTCGATGCCGAAGGCGGAAACCTTCTCAAGCGCCGTCGAAACGGCGGCGAAGTGATGCTGAACGGCCGCCTCGCCGAGCGCGCCGGCGATGAACTTACGCGCCGTCTGCGCATTGGTCATCGTTTCGACGGTCGTGAAGGTCTTGGAGGCGACGATGAAGAGCGTCGTTTCCGGCTCAACCAGCTTCAGGATGTCGGCAATATGGGCGCCGTCGATGTTGGAGACGAAATGGGCGCGGGGGCCATCATGGAACGGTGCAAGCGCCAGCGTCGCCATGACAGGGCCGAGATCCGAACCGCCGATGCCGATATTGATGACATCGGTGATCTTCTTGCCGGTCGCACCCTTCAGCGCACCCGAGCGGACACCATCGGCAAACTTGCCCATGGCGGCGAGCACGGCGTTGACGTCAGGCATGACATCCTTGCCGTCCACCAGAACGGGTGTGTTGGAGCGGTTGCGCAGCGCCGTATGCAGCACGGCGCGATTTTCGGTAAAATTGATCGCCTTGCCGGAGAACATCTCATCGCGCTTCTCTGCAACACCGCCTTCTTCGGCGAGCTTCACCAGAAGCTTCAGGATCTCGTCGTTGACGGCCGTCTTGGAAAAATCCATCAGCAGGTCGTCAAGCGATGCGGAAAAGCGCGAGAAGCGCTGCGGATCATCAGCGAATGCGGCGCGCAGATCGGTGGCCTTGGTGGCTGCTGCGGTGCTCTTCAGTTGTTCGACGATGGCAGTCATGGGAGACTCCTTTGGAGGCGGAGAGGGTTGCGGAAACTATTCTCTTTCCGGCAGTCAAATCAAGTTCAGCCATCTGACGAAATATGAAAAAAGCCACCCGCGACAAGCGGATGGCCCTCAATTTCATGAGACCGTCAAATTCAGCCGCGCAGGTCCTTGCGCAGGATCTTGCCGACCGGGCTCTTCGGCAGCTCGGTGCGGAATTCGATGAAGCGCGGCCGCTTGTAATTGGTGAGATTGGCCGCGCAATGGGCCTTCACATCGGCTTCGGTGAGACCTGGGTCCTTGCGAACGATGAAGAGCTTCACCGCCTCGCCGGAATGCCCGTCCGGCACGCCGATCGCTGCCGCCTCCAGGATGCCGGGATGCATGGCGGCCACTTCCTCGATCTCGTTCGGATAGACGTTGAAGCCGGAGACGAGGATCATGTCCTTCTTGCGGTCGACGATCTTGGTGTAGCCGCGCTCGTCCATGAAGCCCATGTCGCCGCTGCGGAAATAGCCATCCGGCGTCATCACCCGCGCCGTCTCGTCGGGCTTGTTCCAGTAACCGGCCATGACCTGCGGGCCGCGGATGCAGATCTCGCCGATCTCGCCAAGCGGCAGCGAATTGCCGTCCTCGTCGCGGATGTCGAGTTCCGTCGAGGGAATGGGAAGGCCGATCGAGCCCGTGAATTCGGGGGAATCGAAACGGTTGGCGGTCGCCACCGGCGATGTCTCGGAGAGACCGTAACCTTCGGTAATATGCGAGCCCGTCACCTTCAGCCAGCGTTCCGCTACCGGCCGCTGCACGGCCATGCCGCCGCCGAGCGACATGACGAGCGAGGAGAAATCGAGCTTGGCGAAGTCGGCATTGTTGAGCAGCGCGTTGAACAGCGTATTCAGGCCGGGGAAAATGTGGATATCGGACTTCTGGAATTCCTGCACCAACCCCGGAATGTCGCGCGGATTGGCGATCAGCACATTACGGGCGCCGAGCGACATGCCCATCAGCGAATTCACCGTCAGCGCGAAGATATGGTAGAGCGGCAGCGCGCAGAGGAAGTTCAGGACTTCAGGCTGCTTCTTCTTGTCGAAGGCGGATTTCAGCCAGAGCTGCAGCTGCATCTTGTTGGCAAGCAGGTTCTGATGCGTCAGCACTGCCCCCTTGGCAATGCCGGTCGTCCCGCCCGTATATTGCAGGAAGGCGATGTCGCTGCCGGTGAGCGCAACAGGCGCGAGCGTCTTGCCCGCACCTTCGGACAGCACCTGCCGGAAGCTCTTATGCTGCGGAATGGACCAGGACGGGACCAGCTTCTTCACCCGGCGGACGATGAAGTTGACGATATGTCCCTTGGGGCCGAGCATTTCGCCGAGCGAGCTGACGACGACATGGCGCAGGTCGGTCTTGTTGATGACCTGTTCGACGGTGCGCGCGAAGTTTTCCAGAACGAAGATCGCCTTGGCACCGGAATCGTTGAGCTGGTGCTCGAGTTCGCGCGGCGTATAGAGCGGGTTGACGTTTACGACGACGAGACCGGCGCGCAGGATGCCATAGACCGCGACGGGGTTCTGCAGCACGTTCGGCATCATCACGGCGACCCGATCGCCCTTCTGCAGGCCGGCGCCCTGCAGCCAGGCGGCCACCTTGCGGGTCTGGCTTTCGAGCTCGCGATAACTCATCGACCTGCCCATGCTGGAAAAGGCTTTCCGGTCGGCAAAACGCGCGCAGCTCTTTTCCAGAAGATCCGGCAGCGATGTAAATTCCAGTGGGGGAATCTGGGCCGGAATGATGTCCGGATAGGTGGCAAGCCATGGTTTTTCCGATTTCGCACCACCAGGGTGGACGGAAATACTGTTCATTGTCTCTCTCTCCCATTCGGCTGCCAAAACCGGATGACACCGGTCGATCGGAAGATCCTCCATCCTCCGTCACGGCAGCTTATGCCATTGCTTGAGCGGTTCAAGCGGATTGAGGCTACAATAACCTTGACGTAAACGTCAATATCGCGAAGGCGGCATATGAACATGAGGCGATGGGGAACTTTGAAGCATAGGTCACGTTTTATTGGGGTGGATAAACCCACGACGAAACGATCAAAGGAGGTGCACAATGCTCAATCAGGATACTGACGCCACCCGCCGTGACCCGAATGTGAAGGATACGCCGACGTTGATCGCCAGCGACCGCGTTGAAGGCACCCGCGTCTATGGCGCCGATGGCAAGCACATCGGTTCCATCGAGCGCCTCATCCTCGGGAAGCAGGATGGCCGCGTGGCTTACGCGGTCCTGAGTTTCGGTGGCTTCCTCGGCATCGGCCACGAGCACTATCCGCTGCCATGGGCGAAGCTGAGCTACGACACCCAGTTGGACGGTTACCGCATTGATCTCACCAAGGAACAGATCGAAGGCGCGCCGAGCTACGCGGATGACGACGACACCTGGTACAACGATAATGGCCGCCGCGTTTACGATTATTATGGCGTGCCGCCCTACTGGATGTAACGTCGTCTGCGAGGACGAGCCGGATGGAGGCCCCGCGAGAGCGGGGCCTTTCAGTTTTTGCTCACGAGATCATTGGCGCAGCGCAGTATCGGTCCGACCGCGATGTCCTCGATCGACAGATGTTTCTCGGTCATGACGCGGAAGACATGGCTTTCACCGGGCATCAGCGTCACCAGCATCGAATCCACTACAGCCGCGGGATCGAGCCGATCCGCCATCAGGCAGAGATCCTTCAGAAAGCTCCGCGCAGTCACTGCGACATCCCAGCCATCGGCCGATCTCGTCAGGGATATGGCGAGTTCCGGTGAAGGAAGTTTCAGGTCGATATCCTCGACGAAATAATGGAAGGCGCGTTTATCCAGCATCTGGACGACGATGACTTCCTCATCCGCCGAACCTGATGTTGCGATATCCTCCGGCAGGGGAAATTCCTTCGCCTCGAAACGATCGCAGAGCAGCCGCCAGAATTCGAATTCCGCCAGCACCGTCCCATCAAGCCGCATCCGCTTGCCACTGATCTTCGAGCGCCAGAACAGCGTCTGCTCGTTGACAGCAATAGCCGAAAGGCCGCCGTCGCGCGGCTGGATCGTTAGCAGGCGTGGATGAAAAGCCTGCTGCATCGCATACCAGAGCGGCTTGCGCCGCCCGGCGGAATCGAGCGCTGCCCAGGAGGTGACCGGCCAGCAGTCATTGAACTGCCAGACGACAGCGCCCTTGCAGATGTCACGATGCGAACGCATGTGCTCGACCGCGAAGCGGATGGCGCGTGCCTGATTGAGCTGCGTTGCAAAATGCCAGTCGTCCATGCCCTGCGGCACAGGCAGATGCCCGGCAAGACCCTTGATCAGCTTGTCATTGCCCTGCGTCGCCTTCTGATGGTGGAAAACGCCGTGCGATTCCGGCGTCAGCGGTTCGTCATGCACACTTTCCTGAAGCGTCGCCCAGGCCGGCGGCGCCTGCCAGCCGAACTCGGAGCAGAAGCGCGGAATATAGTTGCGATAGACCTCGTAGCCGACGTCGTTCCAGACATCCCAGATATGCTTGCAGCCATGCCGGTCGTCATTCGGCTCGATCTCCATGGAACCGGAATAGGGGCTGCCCGGATAATAGGGCCGGTCAGGATCGAGTTCGGCACAAAGCGCCGGCAGCACATCGAGATAGTAGCCGAGGCCCCAGCTGACGCCGTCCTTGATGATCGGCCGCCAGCCCCATTCGTCGAAACCCCAGATATTCTCGTTGTTACCGTTCCAGATGATCAGAGATGCATGCGGCATCAGCCGCACGACATTGTCCCGCACCTCGGCGATCACCTCGCTGTGCAGCGGCTCTTCCTCCGGATAAGAGGCGCAGGCGAACAGGAAATCCTGCCAGACGAGCATGCCGGCCCGGTCGCAGGTCTCGTAGAATTCGTCCCGCTCGAAGATACCGCCGCCCCACACACGCAGCAGGTTGATATTGGCAGCCTTCGCCTCGTCGATGCGCGCTGCATAGCGCTCGGCCGTCACGCGCGAGGGAAAACAGTCATCCGGTATCCAATTGGCGCCGCAGGCAAAGATCGGCACCTCGTTGATAACGAAGGTGAAGGCCGAACCGTGTTCATCCGGGGATGTGTCGAGGCGCAGCGACCGGAAGCCGATCTGCTTCGAATAGCGATCGAGGATGTTCCCGCTCTCGTCCTGCAGCCGGATCTCCAGCGGATAAAGCGGCTGCGCACCGAGATGATGCGGCCACCAGAGCTGCGGCGAGGGGACGCGAACCTCGAAGGAAACCTCCTGCGCATCCGCTTCGACCGCGATCGTTTGCGTCACGCCGCCGATCTCGGCAACGAGCGTAGCGGGCGCCGTTTCGCCATGTTTCGCCAGCCGCGCATGCACCTTGACCAGACCATCGCCGCCCGCAAGCGTCGCCGAAACCCTTGTAGCGGCAAGCCGCACCCGATCCCAGCTCTCCAGCCGGACCGGCTTCCAGAGCCCTGCGGTCACCAGCGTCGGACCCCAGTCCCAGCCGAAGTTGCTGGCCATCTTCCGGACCAGGTTGCCCGGCCCGGGATAATTGTTCGGGCGGTAGCCGTAGTGCTGCTCCATCTCGGCGCCATAGGCATAGACGGAGCGGAAGGTGACGCTGAGTTCGTTTTCGCCCTTCCGCAACAGTGACGAAACATCGAAGCGGTAGGTGCGGTGCATGTTGAAGGTGCGGCCGATCTCCTCGCCGTTCAGGCGGATCGTCGCGATCGTGTCCATGCCCTCGAAGACGAGCTCCTGTATCCTGCCGTCATCGGGCGCGGCCTCGAAGCTTAGCCGATAGATCCAATCCGTCTTGCCGATCCAGTCGTTGGTGATCTCATTGATATCGAGGTAGGGATCGGGGATCAGCCTGGCGGCGAGAAGATCCAGGTGCACGCAGCCCGGCACGGTTGCAGGTATGGACGCTGGCAGATTATCTCTTCCTGTATCGTTACAGGAAAGCGTCCAGCCGTTATCGAAGTCTCTCTTCTCGATCATGTCAGCTCTTATGTCCTATTGAAAACGGCCGTGGCGCTGCAGCACTTCGATCTTGTAGCCGTCAGGATCGGTGATGAAGAAGAACAGCCCGAACAGCTTGCCGTCGCGGTTGAGTTCCACGAGCTTGCCGGGGTTGAGGCCGAGATCCGTCAGCCGCTTGTGCTCGACCTGCACTTCCTGGACGGAAATGGCGAGATGGCCGTAGCCGTCGCCGAGATTGTAGGGCTCGATGCGGCCCTTGTTAACCGTCAGTTCCAGCTCGAAGCCGGTCTCGTCATTGCTCATATAGATCAGCGTGAAAGTTTCGAAATCGACGCGGTCGGCGACCTCAAGCCCGAAGACCTTGCTATAGAAATCGACCGAGCGCGTCTCGTCCAGAACGCGGATCATGGAATGGATCATCTTGGCCAAGGCGGTCTCCCATCGCTCACTCTACCGCTGCCTTGGTAGCCGTCCTCTCAAGCCGGACGCAAGCCCATTCTGCGCGTGATCGCGCCTTCGAGCATTCCGACGACATCATAGATCAGCACCGCCATCAACCCGACGATCAACCCGCCCTGCAGGATGAAGGCGGTATTGTCGGAGATCAGGCCGGCGATGATGACCTCGCCGAGGCCCTTTGCCGCGACCGTCGAGCCGATCGTCGCCGTGCCGATATTGATGACCGTCGCGACCTTCAGCCCTTCGAGGATCAGCGGCAATGCGAGCGGCAGTTCGACCTGGAAGAGACGCTGCATCCCGTTCATGCCCATGCCATCGGCGGCGTCCAGCACCTGCGGCGACACCTGCTTCAGGCCTGCGACGGTATTTTCGAAGATCGGCAGCAGGCCATAGAGAAAGAGCGCAATCAGCGTCGGCGCAGCACCGAAACCGGTGGCGGGTACGGCAAGCGCCAGGACCGCAACGGGCGGAAATGTCTGGCCGGCATTGGCAATGGCGCGCGACAGCGGCAGGAAATCTGCGCCGCTCGGCCGCGTGACGAAGATGCCGCCGAGTACGGCCAGTACCGCGCTGCCGATGATGGAGATGAGAACGAGTTCCAGATGGCCGAGCGCCAGCGAAGCGAGGCTATTCTGTATATAGACCGGTGGGGCATTGTTGTTGGTGAGCGGCACCAGCATGAAGGAGAGCCACTCTGTCCTGAAGATCAGGATGAGTAGCAGCACCAATGCCAGCGCGCGAAAGAGATTGGCGATAATAAATTTCATGCCTTGCGGCCCAGTTCGATGAGCCGGTTCATCGAAATCGAACCCACCGCCGCCTTGTTCGCGTCCTGCACGGCAGCCTCGTCCACGCCCTGCCAGATCATTTCGGCCAGCGCATCGCGCAGATTGAGCGACTGTGCCAGCGAATAGGACAAGCCGGACTTGGCGGGCTCCATGCTGTCCTTCAGCGGCGTGAGCGACATCAGCTTCAGTGCCCGGTCGGAAGTGCCGGTCAATTGCTGCACGAAGGGATCGGCAGGCTCCGTCAGGATCTTTTCCGGCGTCGAGCATTGCAGCAGATTGCCCTCGCTCATGACGGCAATCTGATTGCCGAGATGGAAGGCCTCGTCCATGTCATGGGTCACGAGAACAACCGTCGTGCCGAACTGTTTCTGGATCGCCAGCAGATCGTCCTGCGCCTTGCCGCGGATGACGGGATCGAGCGCGCCGAAGGGCTCGTCCATCAACAGAAGTTCCGGCTCGGCCGCCAGTGCGCGGGCAACGCCGACACGTTGCTGCTGGCCGCCCGACAGTTGATGCGGATATTTCTCCGCGAATGTCGCCGGGTCGAGATTGAAGAGGCCAAGCAGTTCCGTCACTCGGCTGTCGGTGCGGGCTGCGTCCCAGCCGAGAAGCTGCGGCACAGTGGCAATGTTCTGAGCCACCGTCCGATGCGGAAAAAGCCCGTGCCCCTGAATGGCATAGCCGATCTTGCGGCGAAGCTCGGTCGCCGGCACGTCCATGATGTTCTGTCCGCCGACGAAGATCTGCCCTTCGGTGATCGGCACAAGCCGGTTGATCATCCGCATCAGCGTCGATTTGCCGGAGCCCGATGTGCCGACGACAACGGTAATCGAACCCTTCTCGACGCTCATGGAGACATTGTCGACGACCGTTGCCGAGCCGTAGCGCTTGGTGACGTTCCTGATCTCGATCTTGCTCATACGGCTGGCCCCTGGATGCTTTCGATGACCGCATCGAGGATGACGGCCGAGGAGAAGGCGAAGAAAACGGTCGGCACGGCGCCGAGCAGGACGAGGTCCATGGCCGTCTGGCCAAGCCCCTGGAAGATGAAGATGCCGAAGCCGCCCCCGCCGATCAGCGCGGCGATCGTCACCATGCCGATCGCCTGAACGAGCACGATGCGGATGCCGGTGAGGATGACCGGAAAGGCGAGCGGCAGGTCGATTCCAGCAAGGATCTGCCGGCGTGTCAGCCCCATGCCCGCGGCGGCATCACGCACCGAGGGATCGACGCCTTCAAGGCCGACAACCGTATTGGCGACGATCGGCAGCAGCGAATAAAGCACGAGCGCAATCAGCGCCGGCGCGGTGCCGATGCCGCGAATGCCGATATCGGCCGCGAGCGGCACGTTTGCGGCGAGATAGCCGAGCGGCAGCATCAAGAGGCCGAAAAGTGCCAGGCTCGGAATGGTCTGGATGAGGCTCAGGATCCGCAGCACGATGGCGCGCAGTTTCGGCACCCAGAAGCAGAGGATACCGAGCGGCAACCCGAGCACGATGGCGATGGCAAGTGAACCGAAAGCCAGCAGCAGGTGGGAGATTGCCTCGCTCCAGAACTGGTCGGCCCGTGTCGAAAACTCCCTCAGGATCGACAGGCTGTCGAGCAGGCCGGACGCGAGGCAGATCACGAGCAAAGCGGTGTAGGCGGCCAGTGACGCAACACGCATCCACGGTGTCAGCTTTATCTTCACCAACGCGTCGGAGATGATGAGGCCGATAACGCCGAGCAGCACCCAGAAGCTGCCGCCGGGCGTCATGCGCGCCACGGTGCTGCCTGACGGTGTCGAGGCGGTCGCCACCAGCCCGATAGCGGCAATTAGTGCGATAAGGCAGAGCGTGCCGAGAGCAAGCCGGATGAAGGCGCTTTTCAGAAAGAGCGTCGCCAAGGCAGTGGCAATCAGCAGGGCCAGCAGAATGACGACGGAAGGCTGGGGAAGAAGCTGTGTCAGCAGCATCGGCTTGCCGGCGGCGATACGGTTTGCCTTCACATAGATGAATGGCAGAAGCGCCGTCGCCACAATGCCGCCTGCCACCAGTACCACGCCGAGCCGGTCCAGCTTGCGGACCGCTAAGGTTTCTTCCATCGATCCTACCCTGTCCGGAAAGTGCCCCGCCCGAATGCCGGGCGGGGCAGCAGGCAATTACTTCAGGAAGCCTTTTTCCTTCAGATAGGCTTCGGCTACGGACTTCGCCGGCTCGCCGTCGACCTGGATCTTGGCATTGAGCTTGCGCAACTCGTCAGCTGTCAGGCTCTGGAAGATCGGAGTGAGGATTTCCTGGATCTTCGGGTTCGCCTGCAGCACGGCTTCGCGGATGATCGGGGTCGGTGCATAGACCTGCTGCACGCTCTTGTCGTCTTCGAGAACCGTCAGTTGGGCAGCTTCGATCGCGCCATCGGTGCCGTAGACCATGGCGGTGTTGACGCCGTTGGTCTGGTCAGCCGCAGCCTTGATCGTTGCCGCCGTATCGCCACCCGAAAGCACGACTTCCTGGTCCGGCTTCAGGGTGAAGCCGTAAGTCGTCTGGAAGGCAGGCAGGGCGCCGGCAGAATTGACGAATT
The DNA here is from genome assembly GCF_056405875.1 of Rhizobium sp. P1_E6. Lineage (NCBI taxonomy): Bacteria > Pseudomonadati > Pseudomonadota > Alphaproteobacteria > Hyphomicrobiales > Rhizobiaceae > Rhizobium > Rhizobium sp. P1_E6. The sequence goes on from NZ_JBFUBG010000015.1 coordinate 76,470, forward strand.
CGGCGGAGGCTGCGAGCTTGGCGGCACCGCCACCCGAAACCCACTTGCCGAAATCGGACATGGTCTTGAGGTTATTCGGACCGGCGACGTCGCTGCGCACGGCAAGCGCCCAGGTGTTGTTGGCAGGTGAAGGCGTCAGCCAGACAATCTTGTTGGCATCGTAATCGAGCTTCTTGGCCGCCTGGTAGCCCTGTTCGAGATTCTTCCAGGCTGCGTCATCGGCCTTGTTGAAGAAGAAGCCGGCATTGCCGGTATATTCCGGATAGATATCGATTTCGCCCGCAGTGATCGCCTTGCGCACGACCGGGGTTGCGCCAAGTGCGATGCGGTCCTTCGTCTTGATACCGTTGGCTTCCAGCGCGAGCACGATGACGTTGCCGAGCAGCGTGCCTTCGGTGTCGATCTTCGACGAAACGACGACGTCTGCGGCGTGCGCCGCGCCGGCCGCAAAGGCGGAAAGCGTGACGGCAAGTGCGAATTTCCTAAGCATGATTATCCCCTTGGTTGAACACCGTTAAACGTCGCGAAGGCCCCGAACGCGAAGCCTGCGCGCATAAAACCAGCCGGCATGGTCAGCTCGGGCCATCATGCCGGAAATACGTGCGTCATGGAAATAGTGTGCATGCCCGAAAAATCGATGCCCGAAAATCGAAGCAGCCCCCTCCAGTATTCGCTCTCGCGGCGCGATTATGGCGGCGAATGCAGACCGTTGCGCGGAATTGCATTCCCTTTTCCACGGCCGGCGCGATTTGTTTTTATCCCCTTGCGTGTTTCCACGGTGTTCCGGTGCTTTTGATCGGTTTTGCCGCCGCCCGGATTTCTTGATTGGTTGAACGATAGCCCGCACCTCTGTGGACAGGGATATCTTTTTTCACGAACACGTCATATCCTCCGCCTTTTCAGTAGCTTCCGGAGAAGTCCATGCATCTCGGCGCTCTATTCATCGCAAGCCAAGTCCTGTCGTCAGGCTCCATGCGCGAGACTGCCCGTCGCTTCAACCTCTCCGTCTCGACCGTATCGTCCGCCGTCGATAATCTGGAAACGGAGCTTGCCCTGAAACTCGTTGAACGTTCTTCGGGAGAACTGGTCATTCTGCTTGCCGGCGGCAGGGTTCAGGAGGGATTGGCGCCGATCCTCGATGCAACGGAAGAGCTCGGCGAAATGCTTGGCCACAATGACCCGGAGGCTTATGGACAATGGGCTGCCCGCATCCCCGTAAAGCCGGCTACGATGGAGCGCTACCTGGAGGTTGCGGATCAGGGTAGCATCAATCGCGCCGCACGCCGCCTTCGCCTTGGTCAGCCGCAGCTGTCATTGCAGATTGCCAATCTTGAGAAATTCTTTGGCTGCCGCCTCTTCGAGCGCCAGGCGCAGGGGTCGGCGCTTACGGAAGAAGGCAGACATGCCTACACGCTGTTTTCCACGATCAGTCTCGCCTGGAACGAACTGAAATCGTCTGCCGATGAGCGTTATCAGCGCACGGCCCGCTCGCTGCGCATCGGCTCCATCATTCCCACCGGATCGGAAAGCTGGGTTGCTCGCTGCCTCGGCGCACTCGTTGCGCAATGGAATGCCGGCCGCAACAAGAATGCCCTGTCGCTGGTCTCGATGACCGCCGATGATCTGCGTGAAGCGCTGAAATCCGGGCGCATCGATGTCGCGATCCTCGATTCCGTCTTCGGCCTCGAAAGCTTTCGTCATCGCGAATTGCTGCGCACGGATATGGTGGCCATCGCCCCGCCCGACAGCATGGAAGCGACGGCGGCCGACCTTGTCGCCAGTCATCCGATCTGCACGCCGAGCCCGCGCACCGGCATCGGCCATGCCGCCATGACCTTCGGCTACGACCGCACCCTGCATCGTCGTTTGCGCGACCGCGACATTACCGCTGCGGATTCACTGCCCGTCATCGTCGATCTCGTCGCCAATCACGGCTACGTCTCTTTTCTCGGCCGCGTCAGCGCCATGCCGATCGCCGACCGGGTGCGCATCGTCGAACTCGCCGAGCCGATGCCCATGTCCTACCATGTGGCCTTCAATCACCGGAGAGCCGCGGCTGATGCTTGCGACATGTTGATTACGACCGCGGCAAAAATTGTCCCGGCACCTGTCGCGCAAAGTAAAGCCTTCGCTTAAACAGGCTGCGGCGGGCCGGGAACGATGAAGATGGGCACTATGTCTACGCAGTAGCTACCTCAGCCCAGTAGCGAGACTTATGCCTTGGCGGCGTTCTGTGCGGTCTCGAATACTTCGCGTGCGGACGTCGTACCCGCTACGTGCTCCGTATCCTCGGCTCCGAGGTCCATCCATCCTGCGTTCACGGCCTCAAACATTTCTTCGGCGGGCCCGGTGTGGCCCTTCGGGATGCCGAACTGCTCGAACGCTTCCGCCCACCCTGCACGCGGAACCGCAAAGGCTTTCACGTCGAGATTCAGGACTTCACCCAATTGCTCTGCGACTTCATCCGCGCTGACCATCGAACCAAGCTCGATGACGCGATGCCCTGGCCAAGCTGGCCCGGTCAAAAGGGTTGCGACCTCCGCGCCGATGTCGCTCGTCGCGACCATGGTCGATTTCCGGTTTGTCGGATTGTAGTAGACCGGTAGCATTCCACCTTGGGCGACGTGCAAGCCGTAAAGAAAATTTTCGAAAAATCCGCCTGCGCGCACAAATGCGATTGGGGATATCAGATCGCGAAAACCTTGCTCCAGAAGCGACAAGGCCGTGATCATCCCGAGCCCGCTGGTCCTGTTCGCACCCATCGACGAAAGCGCAACCACTCGCGGCGGCGCTGCCTTGGTGAACGCCTCGACATAGTTTGCAATCACGCCCTTTGCTTCTTTGTAATCGGGCGAGGGCGCCCAGACAGCCGGCAACATGACAAACGCGCCCTCGACGCCGTTGAGCGCTTGCTCGATGGCTGCCGAATCATTCCAATCGCCGTCTACCAGTTCCACGCCCTGGTTCGCCCAGTTAGCCGCCTTCTCGCGATTGCGGACCAGCGCACGTACCTCCCTGCCGTGCGCCAACAGATGTTTTGCCGCTGCGCCGCCCACTTTTCCCGTGATTCCTATTACTAAAAACATGCATTTTCTCCTGATCTTGAAGGACAGAGCACTGTCCTGTTGGTTCAACGGATGAGCGGCAGAATGGCCCGGATATGGGGATCGCGCAGATAGAGGCCGCCCCATGTCATCGCGCCCAGAAGCAGGGAAATGAGTTCCGGCGGCGACCCCAACTCACCGATGCGGACATGGGCGCAGATGGCGCCTCCCAGAAAGCCCGTCACCAGGATCGCGCCGAGGACGGCGGTGGCCGGGATGGCGTAGAGGATGGCGCAGGCGAGTATGATCGGACCCACGACACGGGTCAGGTCCATCGCGAACCCAGTTTCCTGCAACATGCTCGCGATCTGTGCCGGCGCGAAAAGCTGAATAGTGCCGTCTGCCACCAGAGCGACAGCGACAATCGCGCTCATTGTCCGGCCGGCCCATAGGGCGCGATGCGAAGTCATAGTTTCAGGCACCTGATGTAAGTCCACAGTTTCGGACATTTGTCATTCTCCGATGGGGGGATCCAATATTCGGAAGTTACTGTGTCTCTCAGGTATGATAAACACGGAGGAAATAAACTCACTGTTCTCTCTGTAGCGAACAATACCAAGGCACGAAAATGCAGAATCTCGAACCCATCCTCATTTTCGTAACGGTAGCGGAAATGGGGAGCTTCACCCACGCAGCCGATAGCCTGGGCATTCAAAAGGGAAGGGCCTCAACGGCGGTCCGGAAGCTGGAAGAAGATGTCGGTGTCAGGCTCCTGCACCGGACGACGCGCAGCGTGCAGTTGACGGAGGACGGACGCGCATTTCATGCCCGTGCCCGCGATCTGCTTGCTGAAGTCGATGACCTTCACTCGATGTTCGCAGGCGATCGCGTGGCACTTCGCGGGCGTTTACGGGTCGATCTTCCGACCGAGGTGGCGCGCACAACGATCGTGCCGGCCTTGCCGGATTTCATGGCGACTCACCCCGAGTTGGAGTTGGAGGTGTCGAGTACGGATCGGCAAGTCGATCTGGTTCAAGAGGGGTTCGACTGTGTGTTGCGACTTGGACTCATAAGGGACGAAACGCTGATTGCCCGCCCACTGGGCCTGTTGCGCATGGTCAACGCTGCCAGTCCCGCCTATCTGGCGCGCTATGGCGTCCCTCGATCGCTAGAAGATCTCCAGAGTCAGGAACATCGGGCAATTCATTTTTCGACGATTCTGGGCGCAAAACCCTATGGATGGGAATATCCTGACGGCGACAGCTACGCGACGCTTCAGTTGCCAGGTGCGCTACACGTCAACAGCGCGCAGACCTACGATGCCGCTGCCCTCGCCGGCCTTGGCCTGATTCAGGCGCCACTCTTGGGGATTGGCCAATACTTAAAGAGTGGAGCGCTGGTGGAAATTCTCCCCGATTTTCGTCGCCGGGCGATCGCCGTGTCCCTCGTCGTAGCACATCGGCGCAATCTGTCGCGCCGAGTCCGCGCATTCATGACTTGGATCGAAGATGTGCTGATGCCGTATCTGGAATCGCGAGGCGAACATCTTCATCCGCCCTCGAAATCAACATTCTGAAGTTATGTCTGCCGGTCGGCGGCCCGGCGGTCCGACAGAATGCAACACTGAAACCGGCGACCTTTGAAGTCCGACATGAGATATCCTCAAACTTTTCCGCCTTCTGTCTCCCCAGCGCCGTGCCAATGCAACAGAACCATTCCGTATCAGGTTCGGACATATCCGGGGCCGCCCGTCGATCTCCGTAAGGCAGCAAATGGGTAATCGGAACAAATGGCCGCTTGCGGGACGGCACACTTTGCCCGGGAACGGCGAGGATGAGGCGCATTGCTGCCGAAACCGTCCGTCAGCAAGCGCATAGAGAACGCCGATTTTACGATCCAGCCACCCTCGGCACGCTATACTACGCTAGAATGGTGGCGGAACGAGAGGGATTCGGAATATGGCGGTTTTGCTGGAAGTATGCGTCGATAGCGCTCAGGGCCTTGCGGCTGCAATCGAGGGCGGCGCCCGCCGCATCGAGCTCTGCTCGGCGCTGGAGCTTGGCGGGCTGACGCCATTGCCGAGCCTGATGCGAATTGCCGCCGAAGCGCCGATCCCCGTCTATGCAATGATCCGCCCGCATGCCGGCCCCTTCATCTTCGACGCAACGGATGAAAAGGCGATGCTGGCCGATATCGATGCTGTCAGGGCCGCAGGTCTCGCGGGCGTCGTCATCGGCGCGAACCGGCCGGATGGTACGCTCGACATGCCGCTCATTCATCGTTTGAAGGTGCACGCTGCCGGCCTCGGCTCGACGCTGCACCGCGCCTTCGATCTCGTGCCCGATCCGGATGCGGCGCTCGAACAGGCAGTCGAACTCGGCTGCGAGCGCATCCTTACCTCCGGCTGCGTACCGAAGGCGATGGACGGGCTCGAAACGCTGAAACGCATTTCCGCCAGGGCCGCCGGCCGTATCTCCATCATGCCGGGCAGCGGCGTGCGCCCGGCCAATGTCGTCGAGATCCTGCGGGCAACGGGTGCGCACGAGGTTCATGGCTCCTGCAGCTCTGCCGTTGCCAGCGCCGATCCGCGTGCCGTCTCCTTCGGCTTCGATGTGCCGACCTCGAACCGGACGGATATCGATGTCGTCAGGCAGATGCGTGCGGCAATCGACGCCGCTTAGTCCGCAACCTTGATCACGGCCTTGATGAGGCCGCTCTTTTCATGCGCCCAGCGGGCAAGATCACGCGGCGCATCGGCAAGCGTCGTGCGGTGCGTGATCAATTTGTCGACCGGCACGAGCCCCTTGGCGATTGAATCGGCGACATGCTCGAAGTCGACGCGTGTTGCGTTGCGGCTGCCGATGACCATCATTTCGCGCTTGTGGAATTCCGGATCGGAAAAGAGGATATCGTCCTTCACGACGCTGACCAGCACCAGCGCCCCGCCGTGAGCGACGAAGCTGAAGGCTTTCTGCATCGACGGCCCGTAACCCGTCGCATCGAAGACGACATCGAAACCGTCGCCATCCGTCTTGGCCTTCACGGCATCGAGGGTGCCTTCACTGGCGACGATGCCGGATGTGAAACCGAAGCGCTCCGATGCCATCTGCAACCGTTCAGCGCTCGTATCGAGCAGCGTCACCTCATGACCGGCGATGCGCGAAAAGATTGCCGCGCCGAGGCCGATCGGGCCTGCGCCGATAACGAGCGAGCGGGAACCGGCTGATGCCATGGACCGGCGCACGGCATGCGCCCCGATCGCCAGGAATTCGGTGGTCGCCGCGGCCTCCAGACTGAGGCCCTTGGCGGCATAGAGATTACCCGCCGGAACCACGATCTCCTCGCAGAAGGCGCCGTCCGTATGCACGCCGAGAACCCTGATGTTGGTGCAGCAATTCGGTTTGCCCTGGCGGCACGCAACACAGCTTCCGCAAGAGAGGTAAGGGTTGACGATAACGGGCGTACCGACCGCCATCGCTACCCCATCGCCGGCCTCCAGCACGGTCGCGGATATTTCATGACCCATGACGCGCGGATATTCGAGAAAGGGGTGCTTGCCTTCGAAAATATGATAGTCCGTGCCGCAGATGCCGACATGGCTGACGGCAAGCCGTACCCAGCCGGTAACAGGCCTTTCGGGAGAGGGACGCTCGACGAGATCGAGGACGCCGGGTTCGCGGCAGAGCACTGCTTTCATGATGGTTCTCGCATGGCTGAAATGAACGAAGCCGGCCCTTGGGCCGGCTTCGTTTCTCGTTTCGCTCAGCCTGTCCGGCGCCGGCGAAGCTGGTCGAAGTAGACGATGACGATGATCAGCAGGCCGGTGATGATGCGCTGCCAGAACGAGTTGACGTTCAACAGGTTGGCGCCGTTGTTGATGGTCGCCAGAATGAACGCGCCGATCAGCGGACCATGCACTGAACCGACCGCACCGAAGAGCGAGGTGCCGCCGATGACCGAAGAGGCGATCGCCTGCAGTTCCCAGCCGTCGGCCTGCGTGGCGTTGCCGATCGCGATGCGCGAGGCGAGCAGCACGCCGACGAAGGCCGCAAACGAAGCCGACAGGATATAGGCCAGGTAAATCATCCCCTTGACGTTGACGCCGGAAAGGCGCGCGGCTTCCGCATTCGAACCGACCGCGAAGAGATAGCGGCCCCAGCGGCTCAGATGCAGGAAGACGAAGGAGGGGATCGCCACCAGGATGACCATCCAGAACAGGCTTGGCACGCCAAGGAAATCGGCGCGGGCGAAGTTGCTGAAGCCCTCGTCAGTGATGCTGATCGTCGAGCCGTTGGTGATCAGCAGGCCGATGCCGCGCAGCGACGTCAGGGTCGCCAGCGTGATGATGAAGGGCGGCAGGCCCATATGCACGATGCCGAAGCCATGGAAAGAGCCGATCGCGACGCCGATTGCCAGCGTCAGCAGGATCGCCGCCCAGAGCGGGACGCCCGCCTGTAAGAGCCAGGCGATGATAACAGTGCAGAAGCCGACGATTGCGCCGACAGAAAGGTCGATGCCGGCGGTGATGATGACGAAGGTCTGGCCGAGCGCCAGGATCGCCGTCATCGAGCCTTGGCGCAACAGGTTGGAGATGTTGAGCGGCGTCCAGAAGCTGGCCGTAGAGAAGCCGAGCACGACCCAGAGGAAGATCAGCAAGCCGATCAGCGTCAGGCCGAACAGGATGTTCATCTTCCGGCGCGGCGGCGGCGCGACGATTTCGGTGGGGGTGACAGTCATGAATTTTCTCCCTCTTATTCTTCTGGCTCAGACGCCGATCGCTTCGCTGAGCACTTCTTCATGCGTCGCCGCGTGGAAATCATGGCTTGCAACGAGCTTGCCGCTGCGGAAGACGTGCAGCCGGTCGGCCAGTTCGTAGACCTCGGGCAGGTAGGAAGAGATCAGGATGATGCCTGCCCCTTCCTTCAGAAGCTTGGCGAAGAGCCGGTAGATTTCCGCCTTGGTGCCGACGTCGACGCCGACGGTCGGCTCGTCGAAAATGAAAAGCCGGGCGCCGTGGCTCAGCCACTTGCCGATGACGATCTTCTGCTGGTTGCCGCCAGACATGCTCGAGGCCGGAACGCGCCGGCTCGGCGTCTTGATGCTGAGATCGCGGATCTGCTTGTCGGCATTCGTCGATTCGCGCGAGTGATTGATGACCGGGCCCTGGCTGAGGCGTCCGAACACTGGCAGGTTGATGTTGAGGCCGATCGGCAGGTTGAGGCAGAGCCCCTGGTCGCGCCGGCTTTCGGGCGCCAGCGCAATGCCGAGCTCCATCGCTGTGCGTTCGTTCCTGATATCGACGCGCTTGCCCATCCAGTGGATTTCGCCCGCACTTGTCGGCTGGCGCCCGTAGAGCCCGAGAGCAAATTCGCTGCGCCCGGCGCCGATCAGGCCATAGAGCCCGACGATCTGTCCTGCCTTGACGCTCAGCGACACGTCTTCGAAGCCCGGACCGGTAAGACCCCTGACGTCGAGGATCGTCTCGCCGATCGGAATCTCTTCCTTATGGTAGATCTGCTCGATCGAGCGATTGATCATCAGCGCGATCAGTTCGGCGTCATTGGTTTCGCCAATGAGGCGCGTGCCGACATGGGTGCCGTCGCGCAGCACCGAGACACGGTCGGCAAGCTCGAAGACTTCCTCCATGCGGTGGCTGATATAGACGATGGTGACGCCTTCGCCCTGCAGACGGCGGATCAGCTTGAAGAGCTGGGCGGATTCCTGGCGGGTGAGATAGGCGGTCGGCTCGTCGAAGATCAGGAACTGCGTGCCGCGCATGGCCGCCCGCGCCGTGGCGACGAGCTGCTGCTGACCGATCGTCAGCGAACTCAGCAGCGCACCGGCAGGCAGGCCGAAGCCGAGATCATCGAGAACGGCCTGCGCCATCTTCTCCATCTGCTTCTTGCGCATGATGCCGAAGCGGTTGACCTCGTCGCCGAGGAAGAGATTGGCCGCAACGCTCAGGTGCCGGCAGAGCACGACTTCCTGGTGAACTGCATTGATGCCGCGGGCGATTGCCTCGTTCGGCGTCGACAGCCCCACCGGATGGCCGCACCACAGCACTTCGCCGGCCGTGCGCGTGATGACGCCGGTGAGCAATTTGATGAGGGTGGATTTGCCGGCGCCGTTTTCGCCGACGATGGCGTGGATTTCGCCTGCAAGGAAGGTCAGCGTCGCAGGCTTCAGCGCCTGCACGTGACCGTAATTCTTCTGCAGGCCTTTCAGTTCGAGGATGGGCGATCCGGCGGGAATTCGATTGGCTTCTTTTAGCGTCGCGCTGTCATCGTGGCGATGACTGATCTCTTCCAGTCCGACCATGGACCTCTCCTCCTCTTGTCACGTCTGTTCCATCCCCGGTGAACAATACCATGGAAGAAAAAGGCCGCGCCGGTTTTTGAAGCCGGCGCGGCCACCTGCCGTTTTACTTGATCTTCGGGTTCAGGAGCGCGTCGATCTTCGGATCGGCCATATTCGCCTTGGTGACGAGGTTTGCGCCGGTGTCGACGTTCTGCTCGACCTTCTCGCCCTTGGAGACGGCAAGAGCGGTCTTCACGCCGTCATAACCCATGCGATAGGGGTCCTGAACGACGAGGCCGGCGATCGCACCGTCCTTGAGGAAGCCGACCGTCTTGTCGTCGCTGTCGAAGCCGATGACCTTGATCTTGTCGCCGAGCTTGTTTTCGGCGATCGCCTGGCCCACGCCCTGCGCCATGATGAGGTTCGAGGCGAAGACGCCGACGAGCTTCGGGTTGGCCGTGATCAGGTCGGTCATCATGTTGAGGCCGGTCGTTGCCTGGCCGTCGCCGTACTTGTCGGCAATCACCTTCAGGCCGGGATGCTTGGTCTTCACCTGATCCAGGAAGCCTTCGCGGCGCTGTTCCAGCGAGCCGACGCCGGGAAGGTTGGTCAGGATGACGACTTCGCCCTCTTCCTTGCCGGTCGCTTCCTTGATGGCGGCGGCAAGACCGTCAGCAGCGATACGGCCGCCTTGGACGTTGTCGGTCGTCAGGAACGACTTGAATGCCTTGGAGTCGGCGCCGGAGTCGATGCCGATGATCGGAACCGACTTGGCGGCTTCATCGATCGGCTTGCCGAGCGCCTTGAACTCGGTCGGCGAGATGACGACGGCGGCCGGCTTGCCGGCAACGGCGTTCTCAAGAATGCTGATCTGGCCGTTGATGTCGGATTCGGCCTGAGCGCCGAGCTCCGGCACGTTGACGCCGAGATCCTTGCCGGCCTTGCGGGCGCCCGCCAGAACGATCTGCCAGTAGAAGGACGTCGTATCCTTCACGATGATCGGGATCGTCACGTCGGCAGCAAAGGACGTAGCCGGCATCGCCGTTGCAATGACGGCGGCGCCTGCCAGTGCCGTAAAGGCACGGCGAGACAAAAGGGATTTCACGATGCTCATAAGGGTTCTCCTCTCAGGGTGCGTTCTCCTCCAATGAAACCGGACCGCTGAACGCTGGCGGACGATTTTTATCGATAAAAAACATTTACGATGTGAAGCTAGCCGAGGCGAAAGCAAATTGCAAGCGTGCCGATTTTGCTTTTTTATCCGCTCAATTGCCCCCCAAGCAATTGTTTTCATTTCAAATACATAAGGACCTAAAATAAGGTCTTCAGTCGAATTGCACCTCGTGAGGATGCACTACGCCCTTCTTCAAAATCAGGTTGCCGTAGAGCCGGAACTCGGTGGTCGCGACGATATAGGCGGCCTTGCGTGCCATCTCGTAGAAGGCGAAGCGTTCGACAGAGGCGATGGAAAAATCGCCGGCGCGACGGGTGACGATCTCCTGGAATTCGGCGCAAACCTCCGGCACCGCCTTGGGGTCGCCAACCACCTCCATCCGCCATGCCGATTGCGGCACGAACGTATCGAGCGGCATATGCATGAGGATCGCCTCGGCCATGGCTGTCGCGCTGACGCCATCGGCCCGGATGACGTCGGGCCCCATGCTGCTCGATGGGAAATTGGCGTCGGCGATGACGATATCGTCGCCATGCCCCATGCTCTTCAGAGCATAGAGCAGATCGGGGCCAAGAAGCGGATGAATACCTTTAAGCATGGTGTCTCCTCAGACGCGGACAGCTTCTTCACCGAGCGGCGCAGCCACCAGCGTATGGGGCTCGAACTCGGGATAGATATCGTCGGGAAGCCGTGGTTCGAAATTTTCCATATTGCGCACGAGGCTCGAAGGCTTCGCCGTGCCGATCAGCACCGAGGAGACGACCGGATCGCGCAACGGGAACTGCAGGGCAGGGGCGGCAAGCGGCAGGCCGTGACGCTTGGCGACCTCTTCCATCGCGCCCACCTTGCCCAGCACCTCTTCGGATGCCGGCATGTAGTCGAAATGCGAGCCCGGCACCGGGCCGGTTGCGAGAATGCCGGAATTGAAGACACCGCCGACGACCAGCGACGTGCCCTTCTGCCGGCAAAGCGGGATGAGCTCGGCAACAGCAGAGCGGTCGAGCAGCGTGTAGCGGCCGGCCATCAGAATGGCGTCGATATCGGCGTTGCGCATCACGTCGAGGCAGACGGGCACTTCGTTGACGCCGAGGCCGAACGCCTTGATCGCGCCTGAGGACTTCAGCTCTTCCAGCGCCTTGATGCCGCTGTCGAGGAAACTCTTCAGATACACGGCATTCCTGGCGGCACCGTGCGTATAGGCGCCGATGTCGTGGACGTAGAGGATGTCGATGCGGTTGAGGCCAAGGCGCGCATAGCTGAAATCGACCGACCGCATGATGCCGTCATAGGAATAGTCGTAATCGGCATCGAAGGAGAGCGGATCGACATAGCTATAGTCGGGAACGGTGCCCGTCGGTACCGGGCGCAAGAGGCGACCGACCTTCGTCGACAGCACATAATCGTTTTCCGGCTTGCCGCGCAGAAAATCGCCGACATGCCGTTCGCCGAGGCCAAGGCCATACCATGGCGCCACGTCGTAATAGCGGATGCCATGGTTCCACGCCGTATCAAGCGTTTCCATCGCCTGCTCGCGCGGGCAGGCGCGATAAAGGCCGCCCAGCGCTGCCGCACCGAAACTGATTTCGGTGACCTCCAGCGCCGTCTTGCCGATCCTCCTCGTCTTCATCATTCCTCCTTGTGAAGACCCGAAATTTTTATAGGGATTATTTAGAGTGTGGCACCGAGATGCCACGGAACAAATTCGTTATCGCCATAACCGAAGATTTCACTTTTCGTCTTCTGGCCGGAGGCCGTGTCGACGATCAGATCGAAGATCTCGCGGCCCTTGCCACTGATCGTCGCATCGCCCGTAACGATCGTGCCGCAATCGATATCCATGTCCTCTTCCATCGAGGTGAAGAGCGCCGAATTGCTGGCGAGCTTCAGCGAAGGCGCGGGACGACAGCCGAAGCAGCTGCCGCGGCCGGTCGTGAATGCGATCATGTTCGCGCCGCCGGCAACCTGGCCGGTGGCAGACACAGGATCGTAGCCGGGCGTATCCATGAAGACGAGACCGGGTGCGGTGACGCGTTCGGCATAACCATAGACGGCGGTCAGCGGCGAGCGTCCGCCCTTGGCGACGGCGCCGAGCGACTTTTCGAGAATGGTCGTCAGGCCGCCGCGCTTGTTGCCGGGCGACGGGTTGTTGTCGAGCGAGGCGCCGTGCAGGGCGACATAGGCCTCCCACCAGGCGATCTTCTCATCGAGCTTCCTGGCGACATCGTCGCTGACGGCGCGGCTGCGCAGCAGGTGTTCCGCACCATAGATTTCGGAGGTTTCCGAAAGGATCGCCGTGCCGCCGGCTGCCGCCAAGAGGTCGGCTGCGACACCGAGCGCCGGATTGGCGGAAATCCCTGAAAAACCGTCGGAGCCGCCACACTGCAGGCCGATGATGATCTCACTGACCGACATCGGAACACGCTTTTCGCGGCCGACATCGGCGGCGATCTCGCGCAGCACGCCCATGGCGCGCTCGACCGCGCGGCGGGAGCCGCCGGCATCCTGAATGTTGAAATGCCGCTTGGAGGCGCCGGCACCGCTCTGGCCGTACAGCGTCAGCTGGTTGACCTCGCAGCCGAGGCCGATCATCAGCACGCCGCCGAAATTCACATGGCGCGTATAACCGGCAAGTGTGCGGTGCAGCACGTTCATGCCGTCGCCGGTCGAGCTCATGCCGCAGCCCTGGTCGTGAACGATCGGCACGAAGCCGTCGATGCCGTCATAATGCGGCAGGATGGTGCGGTTGGCCTCGTCGGCGATCGCCCGGCAGACCGTGGTGGAACAGTTCACGCTGGCAATGATGCCGATATAGTTGCGCGTTGCTGCCCGCCCGTCGGCGCGGCGATAGCCCATGAAGGTGCGCGCCTTGTCGTCAGCGCTCGCTTCTTCGGGAGCGGAGTTGGCCGTTGCGGCAAGACGGTCGTTTTCGAAATGCAGATTGTGGCTGTGAACGTGGTCGCCGGCTTTTACATCCGCCGTCGTGCGCCCGATCGCCTGGCCGTATTTCACGACCGGCATGCCCTGCGGAATGTCCGCTATGGCGACCTTGTGGCCGGGGTCGATCTTCTGCCGGGTTACCACACCCGCAACATCAGATCCCTCAGCGATTTGTGCCGTTGCGACCGCGACATTGTCACCGGTCGACAGGATGATCCAAGGCTGTCTGTCCAATCTCTTCTCCCTGACGAAACGCTCGCTACATCGGCGCCTGCTGCATCAACGAATGCGCATTGATTTTGTTTTTTATCTACAATAAACATTTTCAAGTCAACGGGAATTTGATCCTGTGGACGAGGGAGGCAAACAGCCGCAGGCGACCAAAAACTAAGATAAAGGTCGCTTGAAGGGGCTCCTGGTCCGGCTATGCCCGTTGTTGGCGGCGGGTATCATTGCCGTGTCGCTCGGGCGGAAAGCAGGGTCTGATGGCAAGGCAGAATACGGTCTTCAAGGAAGCGTATAATCGATATGCGGCAGCATTGCGCATGGATACGGCGTTGCCTTCCGAGCCGGAAATCGCTGCCCAGCTCGGCGTCAGCCGCAGCACGGCGCGCGCCATTCTGACCCGCCTCAGCGAGGAAGGCATCATCCGCTGGAACAAGCGCCAGAAGATCGTGCTGCGCCAGCCTGTTGACCGCGATTTTTTCCCGTCGGAAGAGACGGATTCGCTGCATGACATCATCGAACGAAGCTTCATGCAGCGCATTCTTTCGGATGAAGCCGCACCCGGCATGCAGATCAACGAACTGGAGCTTGCCCGCGAGATCGGCACAGGCACGACCAGCGTGCGTGAATTCCTCATCCGCTTCTCGCGCTTCGGGCTGATCGAGAAGCGGCCGAACAGCCACTGGACGCTGAAGGGCTTTACCCGCGAATTCGCGCTGGAACTTGCCGATGTGCGCGAAATGTTCGAGCTGCATTCGGCGGCCGAGTTTGGCAAGCTTCCCGCCGACCATCAGGCCTGGGCCGATCTTGCGGCGATCAAGGAGGAGCACGCTTTCGTACTCTCCGATATCAACAACCGCTTCAAGGAATTCTCGGCGCTTGACGAGCGCTTTCACCTGCTGATCCACCGCGCCTCGAAGAACCGCTTCATCGCCGATTTCTACGACGCGATCGCCATCATCTTCCATTATCACTATCAATGGAACAAGGCGGCCGCCCGTCAACGCAACGAGCGCGCGATCTACGAACATCTCGATTATATCGCAGCGCTTGAGGCGCGCGATCAGGGAAGGATCGATGCGACCTGCCGGATCCATCTTCGCTCGGCCCGCCAGACGCTGCTGCAGTCCATCCCGCAGAGCGTCACGGAAGGTGCCTGAGTTGTCATCATGAAGGGTGTGCCGTGTGGGGCCACACCCACCAACCCAACCGATCAGCTTATCTCTAGTGCGAGGCCGCTTCGCTCGCAGCACTCCCAGCACCACCCGTCTTCACGCCCCGCCCGATCGGAATAAGCCAGGTGGTCGCAAAGGTCAGCACTGCCACGACGACGACACCCCAGAAGCTCCAGTGCAGCGCCGCATCGAAGATGCCGCGCACAGCCGGATCACCGGCGAGTTCCGAAAGGCCGGTCGGTTCGTTCAGCACATTATGCAGGCCGGCCGCCGCGTCTCCCGTCGCATAGTGATTGATGCCGGCATTGAGGATTGCGCCGAGCACCGTGGCGCCCAGCGTATTGCCGAGGCTGCGGGCAAAGATGATCGAGGCCGTAGCACTGCCGCGCATCGACCATTCGACGCTGTCCTGCACCAGCGCGATGCTGGTCAGGTTGATGAGCCCCATGCCGAAGCCCATGAAGAACGAGCCCGCACCTGCGACAGCCGGATGGCTTTCAGGCGTGAGGAAAAGCAGGAAACAGGCGCCGAAGGGAAACATGAAGCTGCCGACCCGCAGCGTATTGCGGATGCCGAACGCCTTGAAGAGACGGCCTGATAGCATCACCGACATCGGCCAGCCGACCACCAGCATGGTGAGCGTGAAACCGGCAACGATCGGCGAGCGGCCGAGCACGCCCTGCACATACATCGGCAGGATCGTCGAAAGGCCGATCAGCGCCATGCCGGCCAGCAGCATGCAGGCATTGCTGGTCGCGACCAGCCGCCGGCTCCAGAGCGCGATGGAAATGATCGGCTCCGGCGTGCGCTTCTCCTGCATCACGAACAGGATGCCGGTCACGACGAAAACGGCGGCAAGCGAGAGAAGGACCCAGGCCGGCGCATTCGTTTCCGTCAGGATCGTCAGCAGTGCTGTGATGGAAATCGAAAACAGGATGGCGCCGAGATAGTCGATCTTGGCATCCTTGTGCGCCACGTCTTCCTTCAGGAAGATCGTGAAGGCGATGATCGAGAAGATGCCGATCGGCAGGTTGATCCAGAAGATCCAGGCCCAGGAGATCGTATCGACGATGATGCCGCCGGCAAGCGGCCCGACGACTGCCGAGGTCGCCCAGACGGTCGCCATCACGCCCTGCACCTTGCCGCGTTCCTCCAGCTTGAACAGGTCGCCGATGATGGTCATCGTCACCGGCTGGATCGCACCGGCGCCAAGGCCCTGCACCAGGCGAAAGACGATGAGCGAGGCCATCGACCAGGCAAGCCCGCAAAAGAGCGAACCGACGAGGAAAATGAGGATGCCGCCGATCAGCACCGGCTTGCGGCCGAAAATGTCGGAAAGCTTGCCGTAGATGACAGTCGTCGTCGACTGTGCCAGCAGGAAGGCGGAAAAGACCCAGCTGTAATAGGAAAAGCCGCCGAGCTGGCCGACGATGTGCGGCATGGCGGTCGCCACGATCGTGGCCTCGATCGCCACCATGAAGGTCGCGAGCATGATCGTCGCAACCACGAGCGTGCGTTTGGATTGCTTCGATGGTGCGGACATGATGAACCTTTCGGGACTTTCTCCGCGATACGGGAAAACCACTGTCGGCTGGTGGGGCCATTGTCGGTTGGTGGGGCAACGCGGGGTGTCGGCAGTCTTTTATGCTCCTGCTGATAGCAGGTAAAGCGCAAGTGATATGCTTTCTTCGATGTCGACGCTTAAACCGCTTCCGGCGCTCGCAAATTTAAAATACAAGGCACTTAGCGAAGGAAGTTCCGGTGGGTAGCCGCCGGAAAAGGAGATCCGGCAGGCTGCCGGGGCTCTTGGATGTCAGGATTGCATTTCCGCCAGGTTATTCCCAATTGTAACCTGATGCAGGCCTGTGAACCGCTCCATCGCGGATGCGAAGGGTTTCGGATCCGGGCACGGAAATGGCGAGATACGATGGCGCATGTTTTGGCTGCGAGCGGCGGCGTTAAACAGGTAATCTGCATCAATTGGGGTACGAGATACGGGCCGACTTTCATCAACCGCCTGTATGCGATGGTGGCGCGCAACATTACGCCGCCCTTTACCTTCACATGCTTCACCGACTGCCGCGACACTCTCCATCCCGCCATCCTGTGCGAGGATCTGCCGCCGCTGGATGTCGAAATGCCCGTCAATACGAGGGGCATCTGGCCGAAGGCAAGGCTCTGGGGACCGAGGCTCGGAAGCCTTGATGGGCCGGTCCTCTATCTGGACCTCGACCTTGTTATCGTCGCCTCCCTCGATGACTTTTTCGAGGTCGGAGGGCCTGACGACGTCGTCATGGCCCGCAACCAGACAACGCCTTTCGAAAGGCTCGGCCAGAGCTCGCTCTTTCGCTTTCCGGTCGGCAAGCTCCTGCCGCTGCAGGAAAAGTTCAGGGCCAACCCGCAGAAAGTGGCCGATGAATATCAGTACGAGCAGCGTTTCGTCACCCGCAATGCGCCCGGCGGCGTAAAGTTCTTCCCGCGCAGCTGGGTTTTGCATTTCCGGCAGGACTGCCACTGGGCCTTTCCGCTGAACTACTTCCTCGCCCCGCGCCTGCCATCCAGCGCCCGCGTCGTCCTCTTCCCGCGCGGCTTCCACCCGCAGAACGCCATCGAAGGGAAATTCGGCCCGAAAGGCCGCGCCGAAACGCGGCTCGAGCACATCAAGGGCGTCTTCGACGCCAGCAAACGCGGCGGCAAGCAACCCTTCCGCTACCTGCGCCACTATATCCTGCCGACACATTGGGTGGCCGATCATTGGCATGAATAAGAACGCAAGTTCAGGATTTAGCACGCGGAATAAGCATTTTGTTAACGCGCAAAATTCAAAGTTGTGACAAGTAATATCTCGTATCTGGGTTGCTCAGGCATGATGCCCCAAGCTCTTCCGTGCCGCGAATTCCGATGGAGGGAGTTCCGGTACCAGAGGAACGAAGATGACCGCTATCTCTTCAGCGAACAATGCGGCGCTGCTCATCCTGCAGCAGACGAACGCATCGTTGCTTCCCACCAAACAGCAAGCCGGGAAATCGGCTGCCGACACTATCGCAGCTATCGCTAACGGCATTTCCAGCCAAACGAGCGCCGTAAAGACCCAAGCCTCATCGACAATCGACAGCGCGCTGCTCGACGTCAAAGAGAGCAACGACGGGATTGTGTCGAGCGCGCTCGATTTCCTGGATTCGGACAATTTCAAAACCAGCGATGCCGGTGTTACCGACGTCATCAAGAAGCTCATCAATGACGATGGGGACAAATTTGCCTCGCTGGTCAAAGCCGAAAAGGCGAAGAATCCCGGCATCAGCGATGACAATGCGATGGCCAACGCCATTCAGCGCCTGATCCGGGACAACAGATCCAAGTTCGGCGACGGCGAATTTGTGATCGGCTTCAAGCTTGGAAACGGTGGCAAGATCATCTCGAACATCGAAGACAAGAATGGAAACAGCACCAGTAATACCCTTATGGCGGGATTGAAGACGGCCCAATCCTCACTGATCGAGGCGGGGATGATCATCAGCAGATCGGATGGTAGCAATACGGATGAGTTGAAAATGGCATCCGCAATGCTGAACAACAGCAATTTTGGCAAAGCCTCGAACGACTTTGCGGCTTGGAACGACAAGTGGCGGGATGCGTTTGGCTTTTGAGGCCGGCTACAATTCCTATACCTGCGAAGAGGCCAAGATCGAACCTCGATCTGGGCCGATTTCGTTCAGTTCCGTTTATGCAAAAAGCAGATCGGAGCCATCGATCGCGTCGAACTCCAGGAGTGCCGAGGCGCCGGAGTTGTAGAGGTTCACGAGCGTGACGGACGAGCCGACGACGATTTTGTCGATACCGTCGGCCCAGTCATAGACCGTGTCGATACCTTGGGTTGCCGATCACTGGCACGAGTGACTCTAACGGAACAATTTCCCACGCCGAATGTTGTCCGCCCAGGGAAACGTTGGGTGCTCTCATGCGTCCTCATCTGATCGCAACATTGCTCTCGCTTTCATGCCTGTCTGCCAACGCGAATGCGGCCGACACCGACTTTCTGAACTCGCTGGCAGGCGACTGGGATGGAGGCGGAATGGTCCTGACCAAGATCGGCGGCACGAAGGTCAATGTCTCCTGCAATCTGAAATCCAACGCGAGTGCTTCCGCAGTGTCCATGAATGGCAGCTGTCGCGCTCTCGCCATCGTCACGAGAACCTTTTCGGCAAATGTAAAGGCGGCCGGTCAACGCTACACCGGCAACTACACGGGGCCATCGGGCCAGCCTTCCATGCTTGTCGGCAGCCGGAAAGGCGATGCTCTCAACTTCAATGTCACCTGGGCTCACATCACCAATGGCGACCGAAAAGCAAACTTGATGATCGAAAAGGTCGGGCAGAACGGGCTTCGCCTGCAGACTGTCGATCGGGATCCCGCCTCAGGCCGATCCGTGGTGACCAGCCGCATCGATCTGCAGCGGCAATGACGGCCGGATCGTTTCCTCAAACAGTCGTTTCGATCCTGTAGTCTCGCATCCATCGGCGCGCATCGCATTGAAATGCATTGCGTTTATATAAACAACCGTCATCGCCCATACTGCCTCTAGCCTGAAAACGAGAGGAATGAGCATGACCGGCAGCGCAATCTCCTACACACTTTTAAGCACCAGCGACGTTTAGAAGATTGCCCCGGTTTCGAACGTGACGCTCTGGCGCTGGGTGAGAGATGGCAAGTTTCCCGCCCCCATACAGGTCGCGAAAAGCAATTTCTGGAGGTCTGACGAAGTCGCCGCCTGGATGGATGAAATGTCCTCCAGGCGCGCCGCGCCAGATCGGAAAGCCCTTTCGCAGAACCGCAGCTAGCCGCCGGCTTCCACATTTCATGCGGATATCAAATGGATAGAATATCGGAATACGCGCCGTCGTCGAGGACGGGCGTCTCTAGCGATGTCGAACGGCTGCGCCGCGATATGTCCCTGTCTTCGACAGCAGCGCAATACGGCTACAAGCTCACCCGCAACGGGCAGGAGTTCGCAACATGCTGCCCGTTCCACGCCGAAGACACCCCGTCATTCACGATCTTCATCGGGCAGGATGGCGTCGAGCGTTTCCATTGCTTCGGCTGCGCCCCCCTTCGCAAAATGTCTAGATTCAGGAAGAGAAAGCGTCCCTTATGCGTCCAAATGGGCGCTCTGTGCTCTCGGTGGAGGGGGCGAACGCCCAAATGGAGGGTGCTGGAGGGACCCGCACCCTCCGATTCAAATAATTGAAATATATAGGTATAAATGAATGGAGGGGGCGGAGGGAGCGAATTGCTCAAACATGCCGGAAGCCACTTATGCCGGCATTGATACAGGCGGTA
>NZ_JBFUBG010000016.1:0-90234 GCF_056405875.1 Rhizobium sp. P1_E6
CACCTGGTCGACTCTCTTCGATCGCGACCTTTCCACCGTCAAGAGCGCCTGACCCTCCGGCAAGAAAGCAAGTTCCGTGGCAGCAAGCGAATTCCATCCAGCTGAACAGGAGACGACGGGTAACGGGCTTGCAGCCCGCATCCTGAGGGCGATCGAAGCCGTACTTGGCGTCGCCGCCGCGTCAGTGCTTGCCGTGCTGCTTGTCATGGTGCTGGTCAGCGTCTGCATGCGCTATTTCTTCGCGGCCGGCTTCATCGGTGCGGAAGATCTCGGCATCTGGCTGCATGTGCTGCTGATCGCACTCGGCGCGCCGCTCAGCCTCAACAGTGCGCTTGCCATGCGTCTCGATGTCTTCGTCAACATGCTGCCGGAGCGGCTGCGTCCGGCAACGCAGATCTTAGCCGATGTCTTTACCGTGCTCTCCGGCCTCATCCTGAGCTTTGGCGGCAGCGAGATCATGACCATGCTCGGCGGCACGTCCCCGACGCTCGGCGTGCCGGAATGGATCCGCTTCGGTTTCCTCGGCGCCGGAGGCGCGCTGATCCTCGTCGTCCTTCTGCTGCAGCGCATCGCTGAAGGGAGGGCTTGGCCGGTCCTCCTCTCGATCGCCATCGGTGCTGCACTCTACACCGGCATTCCCTTGATCTCCATCGAACTCGACTGGCCGCCCAGCATCTTTCTCGGGCTGATCGCCGCGATCGGTCTTGTGCTCGCAGCACCGCTGCCGCATGCTTTTCTGGCGGCCGCCTATGTGGTGATTGCCTTCGGCAGCAGCCTTCCGGAACCGGCCATCGTCTCTTCGACGGTCACCGGTATTTCAAAATTCCTGCTGCTTGCCATTCCCTTCTTCCTGCTTGCAGGCGGCCTTCTGACGGCATCGGGCGTTGCCAACCAGCTGGTGCGCTTTGCCGCTGCCATGGTCGGTCATCGCCGCGCCGGTCTTGCGCAGACGACGCTGCTCACCAGCGTGCTCTTTTCCGGTGCCTCCGGCTCCTCGGTTGCCAATGCCGCGTTCGGCGCATCCACCTTCCAGCCGGAACTCGTCCGGCACGGCTATCCGCCGGCAAAGGCTGCGGCGATCATCGCTGCGACCTCGGTGCTCGACAATGTCATCCCGCCATCGATCGCCTTTCTGATCCTTGCAACCGCCACCAATCTGTCGGTCGGTTCACTGCTGGTCGGCGGCTTCTTCGCCGGCGGGCTAATGGCCATCTGCCTTGCGGTTGCCATTCATCTGACGGTCCGCGACCAAGCGCCACTGCCGCGGGCCACATCTGCGCAACGCTGGCAATCGGCCGTCCAGGCAATCCCGGCCTTCGGTCTCGGCGTCATCGTCGTGGTTGGTATCCGTATCGGCATCGTCACGACGACCGAAGCTGCAGCCCTTGCCGCCTTCTATACTTTCCTGCTTGGCATCGGCGCGCGGCTTGGCATCTATTCGCTGTACGCCGCTTTCCGGCAGGCTGCCGTCGAAGCGGCAGCGATCGGCCTGCTGATCGGCACGGCCGGCCCCTTTGCCTTCCTTTTGGCCGTCGACGATGTCTCTGGCCTGATCTCACATCTGACGACGGTGCTCGGCGGCAGCGCGCTTGCGGTGATCCTGCTGTCGAACATCATCCTGCTGATCGTCGGGCTGGTTCTCGATATCGGCGCTGCAATCCTGCTGTTCGGGCCGATCCTGCTACCGGCCGCAGTCGCCGCCGGCATCGACCCCATCCATTTCGGTGTCATCATCGTGGTCAACCTAATGATCCACGGCCTGACCCCGCCACTCGGCATGCTGATCTTCGTCGTCAGCGGTGTCACCCGCATTCCAGCCTCCGCCCTCTTCAAGGCTGTTGTTCCCTACCTGGCTGCTCTTCTCGTCTCGCTCGCAATCCTTTGCGCCTGGGCGATCATCTTCTAACCGACAGGATCTCATCCATGGATAACCTCAATCGACGCAATTTCCTGAAGACCGCAGCGATCGCAGGCACCGCCCTTGCCGCACCGGGCTTCGTTCGCATCGCGGCTGCGCGGACGACGGCGATCACCATTGCCTCGCTGCTTGGTGACGATAAACCGGAGACCAAGATCTGGGTGAAGATCAGCGAGCTGGTCGAAGCCAAACTGCCTGGCCAATTCAAGTTCAATATCGTCAAGAACGGTGCGCTTGGCGGCGAAAAGGAAGTGGCAGAGGGTGTTCGCCTCGGCTCCATCCATGCCAGCCTTTCGACTGTCTCTTCGCTCTCCGGCTGGGCGCCGGAACTGCAGATCCTTGACCTTCCCTTCCTGTTCCATGATGCCGATCATGTCCGTCGCACCGTTAGCGGCGATGTCGGCACCGATCTGAAAGGCAAGCTGCAGGCACAGAGTTTCGTCGTCGGTGATTTCATCAATTATGGCGCTCGCCATCTCCTGACCAAGGAGCCGGTGACGCGCCCGGAACAGCTCAAGGGCAAGCGCATCCGCGTCATCCAGAGCCCGTTGCACACCAGGCTCTGGAGCGCCTTCGGCACAACGCCGATCGGCATTCCGATCACCGAAACCTATAATGCGCTGGCAACGGGCGTCGCTGACGCCATGGACCTCACCAAATCCGCCTATGCCGGCTTCAAGCTCTATGAGGTCGTGCCCTACATGACCGAGACCGGTCACATCTGGGCGTCGGGCATCGTCTATTATTCATCGACTTTCTGGGGTGGCCTGAACGACGAACAGAAGGCGGTCTTCCAGCAGGCGTCCACCGAAGGCGCTGCCTACTTCAACCAGCTCATCGTCGACGATGAGGCGGCATCCGTAGAAGTCTCACTGAAGAACGGAGGCAAGCTGTTGAAGCCGGAAGCCTTCGAGGAATGGCAGAAGGGTGCCCAAGGCGTCTGGGACGACTTCGCGCCCGTCGTCGGCGGACTGGACCGCATCAAGTCCGTTCAGTCCGCCTGATAAAAGTTCCGAGGAGACGGGAATAACATGCAGCCGTGTGTTATTCCCCGCCGACCTGTCAGCCCTCTTGTCGATACGCTGAGGCGACGCAAGGCCCATCAGATAGACACGCCGCCGCCTCGCGTCGCCGACCCGAACGAACATCCCGGATCATTTACAGAAATTGAGCAGGGAAACGACGTGTCCCCGTGCGCTGTTCTGGCTGCCGGTCGCTTGGCGAATCCTGCAAGCGCGACCTGATCGTGACCGCGGTCGCGCGGGCAGATGGCGCAGCCGCTGCAACGGCGGCATATCGCATGTGGAAATCGCCAGCGATGCCAGAAATAGCCGACACCGACGGCACTGGCTGCGTAAAGCGGCAATCATCAGCCGCACCGTTTGAACTGTAAGAATCATCAGCCGCGGATAATCAAATCCCCGACTATAAGGTTTCTGGCGAATTGACAGTATCGGGGCCACACCATAAGCCGGACTGTGACCGGCAATTAGGAGGCAGCGATAATGTCGATCTGGATTGGGCGAATTCTGTCAGCGGTGGTCGTTATTCTGCTCCTCGCTGATGCAGCCATTAATCTCTTTGCACCTGGGGTCATAAGGGCGGAAATGGAAGCAACCGGTTTCCCCGTCAATCTCGCCCCGGCGCTCGGCATTATTATCGCGGTCTGCGCGGTCCTTTATGCTGTTCCGAAAACAGCCTTCCTTGGCGCTATACTCGTAACCGGCTTTCTCGGCGGCGCAATTTGCACGCACTTCCGCCTGGGCGAATTTTTTACGCCTCCCCAGATCATCTGCCTATTTCTTGGCATTGCAGCATGGGGCGGCCTTTATCTGCGCGACCAGAGACTGCGCCAGTTGATGCCGCTGAACATGGTTTGAGCGCGGGGCCGCCTCATCCTCGAACGCCTCATCCTGGAATATGAAAAGGGTGGGCCATGGCCTCTACTCTGTCCATCGGATTACCCAGGCTCGCACAATAAAAAAGCTCGCCCTCGGGTGAGGGCGAGCTAATACCATCTACAGGAGTGGAATTCTGTGTCGATGGGTGAGGCCGATCCAGCAGGGAACCGGACCGACCTCCGTCTTCTGAATTGGAGGTCACCAAAGCAGAAGCCTGTGATGAAAAACCCCGAGATGCAATCCCGGGGTCTTCAATGTTCAGATTAGAACGAGCGCTGCAGACGGAAGTAACCGGTTGTGAAGTCGTCGCTATCTTCCGGATCCAGGTACTGTACCGAAGCCTTGGCGTAGAAGTTGTCAACGATCTGGTAGTCAACCGTCAGACCAACCTTCCAGGCATCGCCGGTACCGTCGAAGTCATCCGGAACGGTGTCGAACGCGCTGTGACCGCCGATGTAGTTGCCGTAGTACTGAACACCAGGGGTGATCTTGAGCTTGTCCGTTGCCTTGATGGCGTATTCGGCAGCAACTGCCCATTCAGCCGTCGAGTAGTAGGAGTTCGGGCCGCTGGAGTAGACAGCAGCGAGGCCGAGCGTGCCCGGGCCGAGTTCAGCCGTACCCATAGCGCGGATTGCGCCATCTTCGTTGTCGAAGTCCCAGCCGCCGGTAACCTGGTAGCTGAAGGCACCAGCCGTGCCGCCGATGCCGAAGGCAACGCCGACATTGTTCGGACCATCGTTAGCAACGAGGTCGCCCGTGAGCGGATCCACGTCGCCCTGGTAGACGCCGTCTTCAAGTTCGTCGACGCTGATACCAGCGTAGAAGGTACCGGTTTCGTACTGATAACGGATCGAGTTATGCAGCGTTACGACAGAACCGATGTCGTCGGTTTCGCCGGAGAGACCATCGTCCCACCAGGAGTAGAAGAGACCAGCGCGGAAGCCAGCGACGTCCAGGTAAGCGGAGTCGAGGATTGTGTCCTGGTTCGTTGCGTTGTCAGCGTTAGCCTGGAGAACGATCACGCCGGTGAGCGGACCGTATTCGGTGTCGCTCTTAGCCGTGAACTGAACCTGACCACGGGTAACTGCATCCCAGTCAGAGTCGTTGGTGGCGGAGGTGCCGCCGGCGTTCGAGCCGACGTTAACCTGGAAACGGATGTAACCTTCGATCTTCAGGCAGGTTTCCGTGCCCGGGATATAGAAGTAGCCGGTGCCGTAGGCGTCGCAGACGCGAACGTATTCAACCGGTTCCGGCTCGGCAGCGACGATTGCGTCTGCTGCGAATGCCGGTGCAGCGATGAGGGCAGCTGCAGAACCAAGCAACATCATACGAATGTTCATGGAAAGCCAATCTCCTAAGTTCGAGTGCGTTCCACGAAAGAACGTCCCCTCTGATAAAACCCGATTAATTCGGTAAGAGCTAAAATAGCTGAAAGGCGCGAGGGCTCAACAACGAATGCTCTCATTTTGTAGAGAATTCTAACTAAACCATTGTGTGTGTGACAGATGTACAACAGTCCTTGCGCGGGTATTAACAAGAGGTAAAACAGAATAGCAAAATATTGCTATATTAGTACGACTTAGCCGAATTGGTGGCGACAAAATTGGCACGGCGGTTTGCCGCGCAATCCCGAATTTATCGAAAACTATCGGGCTCAGAGCCCGTATTTGCACATCTGAGACAGGCCGCCGAAGGAAAATCCGGCTGACAAAGGGATTGAAGCCGCCAGACGCGGCCGGCATTCAATCGCGCCGTGAGTCGCTCCAAACGATGGTTCGACGGAGGCCGAAGGCAAGCCCCGTGGAGGCGCACCGTTTCTGGGAACGCGCTCTATTCCYTATCAGGGAATCTCACACCCGTGCGCGCTGCGCTTCCGGATCGGGGATCGGAACGGCCGCCATCAGAGCCCTCGTATAGTCTTCTCCCGGGTGCTCAAAGATCTGGCGACGGGTGCCGGCTTCTACGATCCTGCCGTGGCGCATGACGGCGACCTTATGCGACATCCGTTCGACGACCGCCATGTCATGCGAGATGAAGAGGTAGGAGAGCCCCATGCTTTCCTGCAACTCCAGCATCAGATCAAGCACGCGGGCGCGGACAGACACGTCGAGTGCCGCAACGCTTTCATCAGCAACGATCAGCTTCGGCTCGAGCGCTAGGGCGCGGGCAATGCAAATGCGCTGGCGCTGACCGCCGGAAAATTCATGCGGATAGCGCGTGGCGGCATCGGCCGTGAGGCCAACACGGCGCAGGAGTTCTGCGACCCTGTCCCGTCGGTCGGATTTGCTGGCGATGCCATGGATGACCAGTGGTTCAGCGATTGCGGTGCCGACCGCCATGCGCGGGTCGAGCGAGGCATAGGGGTCCTGAAAGATCATCTGCGCAGTGCGGCGTATAGGCTGCATTTCGCGATGGCTGAGGCCAGCAATATTGCGGCCGCCGATCAACACATTGCCCGTGAAGGGGATGAGGCCGAGCACCGCCTTGCCCGTCGTCGACTTTCCCGATCCGCTTTCGCCGACGAGACCGAGCGTTTCGCCCGGCAAGATATCGAAGGAGACGTCGCTGACGGCTGCAGCCGGCGCCTTGCCTTTGAAGAGAAGGCTTGCCGCACTGCCATAGGTGACGTTAAGGCCACGCACATTCAGAACCGGGGTCCGGTCGGGATGCAGGGTCTCGATGCTGCGAGACGTGATGCGCGTCGGACCGTCCGTGCCGGAAAAAGCACCAAGGCGCGGCACGGCCGAAAGCAGTTGCTGCGTATAGGTCTGGCGCGGTGCACGGAAAATGGTGACCGCCGGGCCTTGCTCGATGACGCCGCCATTCTGCATGATGATGACGCGGTCGGCCATTTCGGCGACGACGCCCATGTCGTGGGTGATGAGGATGATCGATGTGCCGAATTCCGACTTCAGCTCACGCATGAGCTTGAGGATTTGTGCCTGCACCGTCACGTCGAGCGCCGTGGTCGGCTCATCGGCGATCAGCACCTTGGGACGGCAGGAGAGCGCCATGGCGATCATCACGCGCTGCCGCATGCCACCCGATAGTTCGTGTGGATATTGCTTCAGCCGCCGGGCAGGATCGGTGATCTGCACGGCATCGAGCATCTGTAGCGCGATTGCCTTGGCATTCTCGCTGCCCTGATGCTCCCGGATCGCCTCCGTCAGCTGTGCGCCGATCGACATGACCGGGTTGAGCGACGTCATCGGCTCCTGGAAGACCATAGCGATATCGCCGCCGCGCACGCCGCGCATGGCCCGATCGGAAAGTTTCAGCAGATCGCGTTCGCCGAGCATGATGCTGCCTGAGGCGACCTGGAGGGAGGCCTTCGGCAGCAATCCCATGATCGACAATGACGTCACCGATTTGCCTGAACCGGATTCTCCGGCCAGGCAAAGCGTTTCGCCGCTCGCCAGATCAAAGCTGATATCTTTCAGGACCGGTTTGCGTCCCTCCGGCGTTCGCGCATCGACACTGAGATTGCGGACGCTGAGAATGGGCGCGGCGGGCATGGCTTCAATCACGCGAATACGATCCTCGGGAAGTAGAAGGAGACGACCCAGTTTGGCATATCGACGATTTCGCTGATGCGCAGATCGCCGCAGACCGAGCAGAGCAGATAGGCATCGACCGCGCTCATGCCATGCTCGGCGGTCAGAAGATCGATCATGCGCATCACACTTTCGCGCGCGCCTGTCATCAGGTCGGGGCCGATGCCGGTGGTAACTTCATAGCCCATACCATCAAGATGGCGGGTGACGGGTTCGGTCGTCGTGAAACGCGGCGTCTGCAGGCGCGCATCCTTGACGAGCTCGATTGTCGCCTCGACATTCATCTGGCTTTCGATCGCGGTACCGCAGACTTCGCCGTCACCCTGTGCGGCATGCGTATCGCCTATAGAGAAGAGTGCGCCCTCGACCTCGATCGGCAGATAGAGCGTCACACCGGCGGTCAGGTCGCGAATATCCATATTGCCGCCGACGCGGCGTGGCGGCACGACGGAATGGGTGCCGGGCTCGGCGGGAGCAACGCCGATGGTCCCGGCAAAGGGCTTCAGCGGTACACGGCCGCCGGGGCCGTAAAGAGCAGGCGTCATGCTGTTGGCGTCATAGGACCAGACATGCAGCGCCGGATCCTTGAACTGGTCGGCGAGCAGGCCGAAGCCCGGAATATTGGCCGTCCAGCCGGTGCCCGAGGGGATGAACTTGCGCAGTGTCACCTTCAATGCGTCGCCAGGCTTGGCGCCCTCGACGTAGATCGGGCCGGAGACCGGGTTGATCTTGCCGAAATCCAGATTGTTCAGCGTATCCAGCGTCGCATCGCTGCCGAGCTGGCCGCCCGAGGAATCCAGGCATTCGAAATGGATGGTCTCGCCAGGCTTGGCGACGACGGCCGGGGCGAAGTCCTTGTTCCAGCCAAAATTATGCTGGGCGCGGTGAATGGTATGGCTGCAGGCAATGCACATAAGGTGTCTCCCTCGATTTTATAGAGCCTTCCCGGCCGAACCGGGAAGGCATTGTTTATTCGGGGTCTATTGCTTCACGTAGATCGCGTCGTAGTTGATGACTCGGGTCGGGTCGATGTAGATGTTGTCGGCACCGCCCATGCGCAGCGACTTGGCAACGACACGGCGCTCGTTGATGACGGGGACCCACGGCGCATCGGCCATGATGTCGGTGAAGATCTTGCCCCAGGCGGCAGTGCGCTCGGCGGACTTGGACGGATCGGACATCGAGTCGGCTGCAACCGCGCGCTTGTCGAGATCGGCATTGCAGTACCAGGACCAGTTCCAGCCGCCCTGAACAGCACCCGCGCAACCGAGGATCGGGCCGTAGAAGTTGGACGGATCCGGGAAGTCGGCAATCCAGGCCATGCCACCAGACCAGATCATCGGCGCTTCGCCCTCCGTACCGCCTGCGGCGATCACGTTTGCCTGCGCGAGGGCGCGGACCTCAGCCTTGACGCCGATAGCTGCGAGATCCTGCTGGATGGCCTGGGCGATACGCGGTTGCGGATCGGTGTTGGTCGAGTAGAGCACTGTTTCGAAGCCATCCGGGAGGCCGGCTTCGGCAAGCAGCGCCTTGGCCTTGGCGACATCATAGGTATAGCCGGGGAAAGACTTGTCATAGCCAGGCATCAGCGGTGGCAACGGCTGGTTGGCAGGCGTGGCGCGACCGTTCAGGATGCGGGTGACGCGCTCCTTGTTAATGGCCATGTTAACGGCCTGGCGCACCTTCACATTGTCGAAAGGCTTCACCTTGGTGTTCAGCGTGACGTAGCCGGTGTGAAGCTGCTCGCCGTCGACGATCATCTGCGGGCCGTCGGCGGAGTTCTTGATTTCGAGGAACTTGGCCGGCGGAATGCCGTCACCGGCGATATCCACTTCGCCCTTCTGCAGGCGCAGTAGTGCCACCAACGGCTCCTGTCCGACTTCAACCTTGAAGCTGTCGATATGCGGCATGTCCTTGACGAAATAGTCCTTGTTGCGCTCAAAAACGAGCTGCTGGCCGATCGTCCAGTCCTTCAGGATGAAGGTGCCGGAACCGACCGGTTTCTTGCCGAAGTCGCCGCCAGCGCCTTCGACTGCCTCCTTCGGCACGACTGAGGCAAAGTTGATGGCCAGCACATGCAGGAAGGTCGCGTCGGGGCGCGAAAGATGGAAGACGACGGTGTCTTTGTCAGGCGTTTCGATGCCAGAGAGCGTCTCGGTCTTACCGCCCGTCTCGTCGTCAAAGCCCTGGATCGCTCCGAAGAAGCCTGCACCCGGACCCTGCGTCTTGGGGTTGACCGCGCGCTCGATAGAGTATTTGACGTCGGCGGCGACGATTTCGCGACCATTTGTGAATTTCACGCCCTTGCGTAGCTTGAACGTATAGGTGAGGCCATCAGGCGAAACGCTAAAGCTCTCGGCGAGTGACGGAACGAGGTTTGGCGTGCCCGGCTCGTAATCCATCAGTCGGGAATAGAGGCTCTTGATCATCGACCAGTTGACCCAGTCGTAACCGATGGCGGGGTCAAGCGTGGTAATGTCGTCCTTGTAGGTCACGACGATATCGCCGCCCTGTTTTGGTGTTTCCTGCGCCTTTGCGGCGAAGGGAGCGATCGCCACCATCGTTGCCGTGGTTGTGTGTCGAAGCCAGCGTTTGAACATTTGGGTTCCCCTTCTTTGGTTGCTGTCAACGTGTGCGGATGCGTGGATCAATGAGCGGTGTCACCAGATCGGCGAGCAGATTGCCGATGACGATGGCGAGTGCTGATGTCAGCGTGACGCCCATAATAATCGGTATGTCGACCTGCTGGATGGCCTGCCAGGCGAGCTGGCCGATGCCCGGCCAACCATAGACCGCCTCGACGACGACCACGCCGCCCATGAACTGGCCGATATCGATACCGATCATGGCGATGATCGGCAGGATGGCGTTCGGCAGGGCATGGCGAAAGATGACGCGGCGCGAGGAAAGCCCCTTGGCGCGGGCCGTGCGAACATAATCCTGATTGAGAACGTCTATCATCGCCGATCGAACCATGCGTGCATACCAGCCGGCCCCGAGGACGCCGAGGGTGGAAGCCGGCAGCACGACATGGGCAAAGGTGCCGTAGCCACTCATTGGCAGCCAGCCAAGCGTTACCGCAAACACATAAAGCAGCAGCAGGGCGACGACGAATTGCGGCGCGGAAACACCGACGAAGGAAGCGGTCATGACAAGTCGATCGACAAATCCGCCGCGGCGCACGGCAGCGATCGTACCGAGTGTCAGCCCGAGCACCACCTCCACCAGGATGCCGGCCAGCATGAGGACGAGTGTTGCCGGCAGGCGGGCGGCGATCAGCGTCCAGACCTCGGTCTTCTGTGCATAGGATCGACCGAGATTGCCGTGCAGCAGATTACTCAGATAGGTGCTGAACTGGATGAGCAGCGGCTGGTCGAGGCCGAGTTCGTGGCGGATACTGGCGACCGTCTGCGTCGTGGCGCTTCGACCGGCAATCATGCGCGCCGGGTCGGCCGGCAACGCATAAAGCAGAACGAAGGTGATGGCGGCAACGCCGAGAAGAATGAGGGCGGCCTGCACCAGCCGGCGAAGGATGAGGAAGAACATCAGCCTCTCCCGCGCTGGGTGGGATCGAGAATGTCGCGCAGTGCATCCCCGACGAGATTGAAGGAGAGGGCGGTCAGCAGGATGACGGCGCCGGGGAAGAAGACCAGCCAGGGGGCAGCCTGGAAGTAGCTCTGGCTTTCGAAGATGATGTTGCCCCAGGAGGGCTGCGGCGGCTGCACGCCGATACCGAGGAAGGAAAGCGTCGCTTCGAGCAGTACCGTCGTTGCGATGCCGAGTGTTCCCCAGACGATCGCCGTCGGTACCAGATGCGGCAGGATATGCAGGAAGAGGATACGCACGTGGCCGGCACCAAGCGAGCGCTCGGCCATGATGAAATCACGCTCCACCAGGCCGCGCGTCTCCGTATAGACGATGCGGGCGACCTGCACCCAGTTGACGAGGGCAATCACCATGGCGACGATCCAGAGGCTCGGCCGCAGCAGCGCAGCGAGCACGATTGCCAGCAGCAAGGCCGGGAAAGCCATCATCAGGTCGGTGAAACGCATCAGGATATTGCCGACGATGCCGCGCATGTAGCCGGCAAGAATGCCGATGAACAGGCCGATCGCCACAGCGATGCCGTTGGCGACAAGGCCGATAACGAGAGAAGTGCGGGCGCCAAAGAGCATGCGGGAGAAGAGGTCGCGGCCGAGCGTATCCGTGCCGAGCAGATATGGACCGCCGGGCGCCAGCGGAGCGCCTTCCAGCGACAGGCCGTCGAACATCTGCTCATCGGGATTGAAGGGAGCGATCCAGGGTGCGGCAATCGCAAACGCGATCACGATGAGGACGACGATAAGGCCGAAGAGAGCAGTCGGGTGGCGCAGCATGGCTTTGATCACACGCATCAACCGGCCTCCGGCAGGGGTTCTATGCCGCCGAGAATGAAGGCGGCGATCTGTTCCGTCGGCAGGCGGCGGCGCATGGCGCAGTTGCGCAGGATCGAATAGGCGCGTTCCTCATCGACCCCATGCGCCTGCATCAGCTTTTCGACAGCGGCATGGACGAGCGGGCGCATGCGTACGCGCTCTTCGAGATATTGGAGCCGCTCCGCA
The DNA here is from genome assembly GCF_056405875.1 of Rhizobium sp. P1_E6. NCBI lineage: Bacteria > Pseudomonadati > Pseudomonadota > Alphaproteobacteria > Hyphomicrobiales > Rhizobiaceae > Rhizobium > Rhizobium sp. P1_E6. The sequence goes on from NZ_JBFUBG010000016.1 coordinate 11,975, forward strand.
ACATTCTTGCGCTCCTGATGAATTGAGACGGCCATGACGAGGGCTGGATAGACGGCGGAGGCGGCGATCGGCTTGGCGATGATTGCACCGGCGCCCTGGCCGAGTGCCCAGGCTATGCGACCGGGTGCTTCCGAGCCGAGCAGAGCAACGACCGGGCATGTCGGCATCGCGCCAGCCCACGGCAGGAGATCGTCAAAGCCCTGATCGGCATCGACGATAACCATATCTGGCACGCTTGCGGCCGAAAGCGGCGCCCATTGCAGGGTTGCGGACAGGCCGAGCAGACGGAGCTGGCGGATCAGCCTTTCGGTGTTGCCGTCCTCGCGGTGAAGGACGACGGCATGCCAGCCGGTGAAATTGGGCGTTTCCTTCATGACACTACCCGCAGTTTCGGCGAAGCCGATTTGTTGCGGCCGGTCAGATAGGGATCGGCGGCAAGCGGCGGACGGGAGGCGATCACATCGAAACCGTTGTGGATATTGATGCGGCCGAGATGGAAGGGCAGCGCGGCGTGGTTCGTCTCGCGGTTGATGGAAAGCGCGCCGAAGGGTGTTGCCCAACTTCTGTCGTACAGTTCCTGGCGCACGGCCGCCGGCTCGTCGCCGCCGGCAGCCACGATCGCATCGACACAAAGACGCACGGCAGTATAGGCACTGGCAAAGACGCTGGAGATGCGGCGAGGCTCGCCGTAATGGGCAATGATCCGCTGCTTGAAATCGCCATTTTCGGAAGTAGCGACACTGTCGAAATAGGAGGCGGCGCAGAGCTGGCCGATGGCCGCACCCGGCGCAATATCGTCCAGCTCACATTCCATCAGGTCGCAGCTGACGACAGGGCAATTCTCGGGCCGGAAGGCGGGGTCGCGATCGGCAAGCCGGCGGATCGCCTCGTGGAAGGCATAGCTCGACGGGCCGATAAGATTGTTGAGGATGAAGCTCGGGCAGCGCTGCTCGATATCTGCGACGATGCGCTCGACCGCGGTTTCCTCGAGCGGCAGGTAACGCTCGCCCAGAACCTCGCCGCCGGCATTGGTGGTGAGTTCGCGGGCGAGCCGGTTCATCTCCCAGCCCCAGACATAGTTGGCGCCGACAAGATAGGGCCGGTTGCCGTAACGTGGGATCAAATGTTCGAAGAGCGGCAGCAGATGCTGGTTCGGGCAGCCGCCGACATAGATGACGTTTTCGTTCGCCTCGAACCCCTCGTAAGGGCACATGTACCAGAGAAGCCCGTCATGTTTTTCGATAAGCGGAATGACCTCCTTGCGGGCGGCCGAGGTAATGGTGCCGACAATATGGCGGCAGCCGGCACGCAGCAGATGGCGCGCGCCTTCGAGATAGGCGGCAAGATCGGCCTGCGGGTCGAAGAAGACCGGTTCGACCGGCCGGCCGCTTGTTGCCGCAAATTCGGCGATCGCGAATTCCGCGCCGTCACGTGCGTCGCGGCCCATCGAGCCGTAAGGGCCGGTGGTGGAGTAAAGAATGCCGATTTTCAACGCATCATTCATCTGTAAGCCAAAAACCCAAAAACCCCATGAAGGCGTCCCATCCGCTATGGGGCCATCATGGGGCGAAACTGCCCAGCGACTATCGAAGTCATGTAAGAGTGCGGAGATGCTCTCTGCCTAATCCGCGAGCGTGAATAAAATACAGGCACTCCGGCTTTGTCAAGCGCGCTTCAGGTGATTTATGCGATGTGCGGCAAGATCGTCAGCCGCACACTACACGCCCCGTAAATCAGCCTTTGTATTAGCCAGATGCGGCTTGGCGTGGCGGGAGACGCGCATGCGCTCGATGATATGATGGCCGGACCCGCCGACTTGTTTGGCGATGGCCTGGGCCGCGCCCTCCGCAGTCTGCGCCTTGATGCAGGCGATCAGCTCGCGATGTTCTTCGAGCACGTTCGATTGCCGGCTGAGAGACGTCGGAAAGCGTCGGCTGATTGCCCACAGGATCTGGCGATGGCGTATCCAGAGATCGACGGCATGGCAGTATGGTGCTTGTCAGACATCAGGCGGTGGAATCGCATTTCCAACTGCGAACGGGCCAGCTCCTCGACGCCCGCCTTGGTGACGATATCGACGAACCAGCACGTCAGGGCAGGCTCGATCAGGGCCTCGATTCACAGATGTCACAAACGAACTCCTCTGTGTGTCGTTTCCCCAAACCGCGCTACATTTTCCGGTGGCATACGGTATCAGGCCTGCCGTTTCCTCAGCCGTAGCCGCTCGATGATACTCCGGCCGGAGCCCTCGACATGCTGGCCGATGACGCGCGCTGCGCCTTCGGCGTCCTGCACCTTGATGCAGGCAATCAACTGCCGGTGTTCCCCGATCACATTGGCCTGACGGCTCAGTGATGTGGGAAAGCCACGACCGATTGCACCCAGGATTTGGCGATGTCGAATCCAAAGATCGACGGCATGCCGATTGTAATGCCGGTCGTACATCAGCCGGTGGAACTGCAGGTCGAGATCAGAGTGTTTTTCCTCGTCAGCGTAGTTCAGCGCCTCGATCTCCGCCTGCACGCGCTCGAGATCGTCAATGTCGCCCGTGGTGGCGATGCCAACGAACCAGCGGGTCAGGGCGGGCTCGATCAAAACCTCGATCTCGCAGATGTCGCGGACGAACTCCTCGTCGATCGGGCGAACCCGGGCCCCGCGGTTCTGCTCCATGATGACGAAGCCTTCGCCGCGCAGCTGCTGCAGCGCCTCGCGGACCGGATTGGTGGAGGTTCCCATGCGGCTTGCCAGCTCGGCGACCTTTAGGCGCTCGTTGGCCTTCAGGCGGCCGTGGATGATGTCGTCGCGCAACCGCTCGTAGATTGAAGCGCCGCTGTCATCGACCAGGTCGTCACCCTCGGATGCCGGCTGTCTCATGCTCGTTATCGTGCTCATGAGTTTGCTTTTAATGCACTTTCCCCGTGTTTGCCAAGAGCAAAATAAATAAATTCATACACTCAGATTGACAAAGAATGTACGATCTGAAAGGTATCGTTCAACACGAGGCCGCAACGGATGTCGTGAACAAGGGACGGAAACCGGCGGTGAGGGCCGGCTATCAGGAGGAGAAAATATGGGTTACCAGCAAACGCTGCGTGGCCTCGTCGTGTCGACGGGGCTGTTAGGTGCTGCCATCCTGGGATCGATGGTCCCGGCTTGGGCGGTCGATTTCAAACAGGCGCCAATGCTCGACGAGCAGGTCAAGGGCGGCAAGCTGCCAGCCGTCGCCGATCGTCTTCCGGAACATCCCTACGTCGAGACCATGGTCGATGGCGTCGGCAAATATGGTGGTACGCTGCGCACCACGATCCTTGCCAACGGCGACCAGTACAATCTGACCCGCACCATCGCCAACGAGCTGCTGGTTCGCTGGGATCCGGCCTGGCAGAAGGTCGTCCCGTCGCTGGCGGAAGAATTCACCGCGTCTGAAGACGCAACCACCTACACTTTCAAGCTGCGCAAGGGCCTGAAGTGGAGCGACGGCCAGCCGTTTACCGCTGACGACATCATGTTCTGGTACGAAGACGTGTTCATGAACAACGCGCTCTCGCCGGCCAAGAACCCGACATTCACCGTCGCCGGCAAGCCGGTGAAAGTGCGCAAGATCGACGACCTGACGGTCGAGTTCAAATTCGATTCGCCTTACGGCCTCTTCCTGCAGCAGCTCGCCTATGGTCAGGGCCATCTGCCGGTCATCTACCCGAAGCATTACCTGCAGCAGTTCCACGAGAAATATAACAAGGACGGCATCCCGGCGCTCCTGAAGGCCAATCCGGCCGCCGGTGATTGGGTGGCGCTCTTCAATTCGAAGGTTTCGTTGACGTTCCAGCCGCCTTTCTGGCAAAACCTCGAATTGCCGACCATGAACCCCTGGGTTCTGACGGTTCCCTATGCCGATAGCGACCGTGTCGTTGCGACTCGCAATCCCTATTACTGGAAGGTCGATCCTGACGGTAACCAGCTTCCCTATATCGATGGCATCACCTGGGCCAAGCTCGACGATCCGCAGTTGATGGCGCTGAAGATGACGTCAGGCGAGTTCGACTTCTCCTTCCGCCATATCAACAACTCGACCTTCAAGTCGGTGCTGTTCGACGGTCAGGAAACCGGCAATTATCGTTTCGTCGATGTCAAGGATCTGCCGGCCAATGATGCCGTCATCCTCTTGAACCTCAACTCGACCGATGATGTGAAGCGCAAGCTCTTCCAGAACAAGGACTTCCGCATCGCGCTCAGCCACGCCATCAACCGTCAGGAGATCATCGATCTCGTCTATGTCGGCCAGGGCGCGCCGGCACAGGTCGCAACGCAGCCGGAGCACGAGCTCTTCAACGAGCGCGAGGCGAGCCAATACACCGAGTTCGATCCGAAGCTCTCGAACGAGATGCTCGACAAGATCATGCCGAAGAAGGATGCAGAAGGTTTCCGCCTCGATGAGAGCGGCAAGCGCTTCACCATCAACTTCATGGTCGCCGACGTCTTCGGTCTTTCCTACCCCGACGTCATGCAGATGGTGCAGAAATATGCCAAGGAAGTCGGCATCGATATTCAGCTGCGCACCACCGACCGTGCCCGCCTGAACACGATGTGGTCTGCCAACGAGCAGGACGCCTATATCTGGAACTGCGTCGGCGGTCTCTCGGAAGTCTATACCGATCCGCGCTGCTACATGCCTTTCCAGAAGGCTGATATCTTCTTCGCGATGCGCTGGAGCGAGTGGTATTCCAACCATGCGACGGGCGAAGAGCCGCCGGAGCAGATCAAGGCGCTGATGGCTGCCTATGACAAGGTCAATGCCGCCGTCACCGATGATGATCGTCGCAACAAGATGAAGGAATTCCTGAATCTCTCGGCCGACAACTTCCTCAACATCGGTATCTCGCGCCCCATGCCGAAATACATGATGGTGTCGAAGAACCTGAAGAATGTCGTCAACGGTATCCCGATCACCGGCAACCTCTGGCACCCGGCTCCGACGCTGACCCAGTGGTATTTCGACAAGGCCAATTAAGGCTCCTCCCAGAGCCGGTGGGGGTATCATGCCTCCGCCGGCCACCCCTTCGATCCTATCGAACGGTCTGAAATCATGCTCCGTTATATTGCCAAGCGGCTTGTGTTCGCGATCCCGACACTATTTGCCGTCTCCATCATCGCCTTCATCATTATCCAGTTGCCGCCGGGGGACTACCTGACGACCCTCATGGCCGACTGGGCAAGCCAGGGTGGCGCCGTGGAAGAGGGAACCGTTGCCGCCATGCGCGAGCGCTACGGTCTCGATCAGCCGATGTATTTCCAGTATTACAAATGGATTGCCGGCATCCTGCTGCATGGCGATTTCGGCATCTCCTTCGAGCTCGGCAAGCCGGTCACGGAGCTCATCTGGGGTCGCCTCGGCTTTTCGCTGCTGCTTTCCTTCCTGACGCTCTGCTTCGTCTGGGCGGTGGCGATCCCGATCGGCATACTCTCTGCGGTTCGCCAATATTCGATCTCCGATTATTCGGCGACCTTCCTTGCCTTCTTCTTTCTCGCCGTGCCCGATTTCCTCATGGCGCTTTCGGCCATGTATTTAATGTCGGCCTATTTCGGCCAAAGCGTGGGCGGCCTGTTCTCGCCCGCCTATGTCGATGCGCCCTGGAGCTTCGGCCGGCTCATCGATTTCGCCCAGCATGTCTGGCTGCCGGTCATCATCATCGGCCTCGGCTCGCTCGCGGCACTGGTGCGCATCATGCGCGCCAACCTGCTCGACGAATTGTCGAAGCCCTATGTGACGACGGCGCGCGCCAAGGGCATGTCCGAATTCGAGCTCTTGATCCGCTATCCGGTGCGCCTGGCGCTCAACCCGCTGATCTCGACGCTTGGCTGGATCCTGCCGGCGGTCATTTCGGGCGAGATTATCGTCTCCGTCGTCATGAGCCTGCCGACCACAGGACCGCTACTGCTGCGCGCCCTGCTGGCTCAGGACATGTATCTCGCCGGCTCGCTCATCCTCTTGATTTCGGTGCTGACGATCATCGGCACGCTGATTTCCGACATCCTGCTCGCCATCACCGACCCGCGGATACGGTTCCAATGACAGATATTACCCATCTCCCGCCGGATGCCGGCCCATCGATCGACCTGCACGGCAAGGATATCGCCGTTGCCGGCCAGTGGCGGCTTTTCTGGCTGAAGTTCAAGAAGCACAAGATTGCCTTGGCGAGCCTTGTCGTCATCGTCTTCATGTATCTGGTTGCGGCCTTTGCGGATTTTATAGCGCCGCTCGATCCGAATGCCACGAATGCGCGCTTCACCTATGCACCGCCGCAGGGCATCTCGCTGCTGGTCGACGGCTCCTTCCGCCCGCACGTCAGCCAGCTCAAGATGACCTTGAACACCGAATCCATGCGGCGCGAGTTCACGGCCGATCCGGCAAAGCCCGTTGATGTCGGCCTTTTTGTCAAGGCGCCGCAACCTTACTACTTGCTCGGCTTCATTCCGATGCAGACCAAGCTCTTCGGCCTGACGAACCCGATGCCGGGCGACAGTCTTTATATCTTCGGCGCCGATCGTCTCGGCCGCGATATCTTCTCGCGTGTTGTGCATGGCGCCAAGATCTCGCTGTCGATCGGTCTTGTCGGCGTCTTCATGAGCCTCGTGCTGGGCGTCACAATCGGCGGCATTTCGGGTTTCTTCGGCGGCTGGGTCGACCTTGGCATCCAGCGCATGATTGAACTGCTGCGCTCCATCCCGACCATTCCGCTGTGGATGGGCCTTGCCGCCGCCATTCCCGTCGGTTGGCCGCCGCTTCGCACCTATTTCGTCATCACCCTCATTGTCTCGCTGATCGGCTGGACGAGCCTTGCACGTGAAGTGCGTGGCAAGTTCCTGTCGCTGCGAAACGAGGATTTTGTCATAGCCGCCCGTCTCGACGGCATGAGCGAAATCGGCATCATCTTCAATCACCTCGTTCCGTCCTTCATGAGCCACATCATCGCGACGCTGACATTGGCGATCCCCTCGATGATCCTTGCAGAAACGGCGCTCTCCTTCCTCGGCATCGGCCTGCAGCCGCCGATTATTTCCTGGGGCGTGCTATTGCAGGAGGCGCAGAACATCCGCGCTGTGGCACAGGCCCCATGGCTGCTGTTCACGCCGGCCGCGGCCATCGTTATCTCGGTGCTTTCCCTCAACTTCCTCGGCGACGGTCTTCGCGATGCCGCAGATCCCTACGAGTCCGTTTCATGACCATGATTGAAGACACGATCCTCAAGGTCGACGACCTCAAGACCTACTTCCCGACCCGCACAGGCATCTTCAAGGCTGTCGACGGTGTTTCCTTCGAGCTGAAGCGCGGCAAGACACTTTGCGTCGTTGGCGAATCCGGCTCCGGCAAGTCGGTAACGGCGCGTTCCATCCTGCAGATCGTCGATCGACCCGGCCGGATCGAGGGCGGCTCGATCGTCCTGACGCGGGCGGATGGCACCTCGACCGATCTTGCCAAGCTCGAGCCGCGCGGCAGGGAAATCCGCAACGTGCGCGGCAAGGAGATCGCTATGATCTTCCAGGAGCCGATGAGTTCGCTCTCTCCGGTCCACCGCATCGGCACGCAGATCGGCGAGGCTTTGCGCATCCATTTCGGCATCCGCGGCGCCCAGCAGCGTGAACGCGTGCTGGAACTGTTGCGGCAGGTGGAAATCCCGCGGCCGGAAACGGCGATCGACCGCTACACGTTCGAATTCTCAGGCGGCATGCGCCAGCGTGTCATGATCGCCATGGCGCTTGCCTGCAATCCCTCCGTGCTAATCGCAGACGAGCCGACGACGGCACTCGACGTGACGACGCAGGCCGAAATCCTCGACCTGATCCGCAAGCTGCAGCAGAGCCACGGCATGGCCGTGCTCTTCATCACCCATGACATGGGCGTCGTCGCCGAGATCGCCGACGAAGTGCTCGTGATGTATCGCGGCAAGGTGATGGAGAAGGGGCCGGTCGAGCAGATCTTCCACGCCCCGCAGGACGATTATACCCGTCGGCTGATCGGCTCGGTCGTCAAGCTGGAGCGTAAGGCGGAAGTGCGCCTGTCACGGCCGCCGATCCCGGCCGAAGCGCCGCCGTTGCTGGAGGTGAAAAACCTTTCGCTGACGTTCCCCTCCGGTCTGAAAGCTGTCGATGATGTGTCTCTGATCGTCCGTCCGGGCGAAACGCTTGGGATCGTCGGCGAATCCGGTTCCGGCAAGACGACGATGGGCCGTTGCATGCTGCGCATCTACGATCCGCAATCGGGCGCCATGGATTACCGCCGCAAGGACGGCAGCACCGTGGAACTGCGTACCACCGACAAGGCGACCCTCAAGGATGTGCGGCGCGATATCCGCATGATCTTCCAGGATCCTGTTGGCTCGCTCAGCCCCCGCAAGACCGTCGGCCAGATTATCGCCGAGCCGCTGAAGCTGGCCGGCATGAAGGGCAGGCCGCTCGATGACCGGGTTGCCGAACTCATGCAGCAGGTCGGCCTCGAACCTGCCTGGCGAGAGCGCTATCCGCACGCCTTTTCCGGTGGTCAGCGCCAGCGTATCGGCATTGCCCGGGCGATTGCCGTCAAGCCTCGCCTGATCATCGCCGACGAGGCGACCTCGGCGCTCGACGTTTCCCTGCGCTCGCAGATGCTGGACCTTATGATGAAGCTGCAGGACGAGCTTGGCCTCTCCTATGTCTTCATCTCGCACGACATGTCGGTCATCCGCTACATGTGTGACCGCGTGGCGGTCATGTATCGCGGCAAGATTGTCGAGGCCGGCGAGACCGATCAGGTCGTTAACAATCCGGCGCATGACTACACACGCGCGCTTCTCTCCGCCATTCCCCATCCCGACCCGCGCGACCGGCGCATTCACAACCGGTTCCGCTACGACCCCACACGCACAGTTTCAGCCAACGGATAAGTCATGAAAATTACCGACGTCAAAATCATTGTCTGCTCGCCGGGTCGCAACTTCGTCACCGTCAAGATCTTCACCGATGAGGGTTTGACTGGCGTCGGCGACGCCACGCTGAACGGCCGCGAAAAGGCCGTCGTCGCCTATCTGCAGGATCATCTGGCGCCGCTTTTGATCGGCCGTGATCCCTCGCGAATCGAGGATATCTGGCAATATTTCTACAAGGGGGCCTACTGGCGCCGCGGCCCAGTGACGATGGCGGCAATCGCAGGCATCGATACGGCCCTTTGGGATATCAAGGCCAAGGCCGCCAATATGCCGCTCTACCAGCTGCTTGGCGGCGCGAGCCGCGAGAAGGTGCTATGCTACACGCATGCCCAGGGCACCGATATTGCCGAAGCCGTCGAGGCTGTCGGCAAGCGTATCGAGCAGGGCTACAAGGCGATCCGCGTACAGGTCGGCATTCCCGGCCTGCCTGACGTTTATGGTACGGGCAAGAAATCCGTCACCAACAATGCAGACGATGATGCTGTGCCGCATGAAGAGGTCTGGTCGACCTCGAAATATCTGCGCCACATCCCCAAACTCTTCGAAGCCGTTCGCGAGGCTCATGGTCCCGATATCGAACTGCTGCACGACACCCATCATCGCCTGACACCGATCGAGGCGGCTCGCCTCGGCAAGGATCTGGAATTTGCCCGTCTCTTCTGGCTCGAAGATACGGTCGCGGCAGAACATCAGGAAGGTTTCCGCCTGATCCGCAAGCACACCACGACACCGCTTGCCGTCGGTGAGGTGTTCAACACGATCTGGGATGCGCGCCTGCTGATCGAAGAGCAGCTGATCGACTATATCCGCACCACGACGGTGCATGCCGGCGGCATCACGGCGCTCCGCCGCATCATGGATTACGCCAGCGTCTACAATGTCCGCACCGCCTGCCACGGCGCGATGGACATGTCGCCGATCTGCCTTGGCGCCAACCTGCATCTCGATCTCTGGGTTCCGAACTTCGGCATCCAGGAATATTCCGGCTACCTGCCCGAAATCCTCGAAGTCTTCCCGAGTGCCTGGAGCCTTGATGATGGCTACCTGCATCCGGGTGAGGCAATCGGCCACGGCGTTGATATCGATGAGAAGCTCGCCGAGAAATATCCGTATCAGCGCGCCTACCTGCCGGTAAACCGTCTGGAAGACGGTACGCTGTGGCATTGGTAGGAGGAGGAAGAGATGAAGATTGCAGCGATCAAGACCTATGCCGTCAAGGTCGGCATCCGCAACCAGCTTCTGGTGAAGATCGAGACGGACGAGGGAATTTTTGGCTGGGGCGAGAGCGGTCTCTCCGGCCGCGAGAAGGCCGTGGTCGGCGCTCTCGAGCATTATGCGGAATTCCTGCGTGGCCGCGATCCGTTCAAGATCGGCGCGCTCTGGCAGGAAATGTATCGCAGCCAGTATTTCGAAGGCGGCCGCGTGCTGCAGGCGGCGATCTCCGCCATCGACATCGCGCTGCATGACATCAAGGGCAAGGCGCTCGGCGTGCCGGTCTATGAATTGCTCGGCGGCAAGCAGCGTGACCGCATCCCGACCTTTGCGACGACCTTCGCCGAGCCGGGACCGGCGATGATCGAGCAGGCGCAGATGCTCGTGGAGCACGGCTGGACGGCCATGCGCCTATCGCCCTCTGGCCACGAGAACAAGGATATCTATGAGCCGCGCGAGCATATCGCAAATACCGCCAGATGGTGCGTGAAGGCCCGCGAGACGCTCGGCGAAGACGTCGTTCTCGGCATCGACTACCACCATCGCCTGACCGTGGCTGAGGCCGCGAGCTTCTGCCAGAAGATGCCGAAGGGCACGCTCGATTTCCTCGAAGAACCGATCCGGGACGAGACACCGGGCGCCTATGAGGCGCTCAGGCGGATGACGGATATTCCCTTCGCCATCGGCGAGGAATTCTCCTCCAAGTGGCAGTTCCTGCCCTTTATCGAGCGCGACATCCATCAGTTCAACCGGCTCGACGTCTGCAATGTCGGCGGCCTGACGGAATCGATGAAGGTCGCAGGCTGGAGCGAGACGCATTATGTCGACATGATGCCGCATAATCCGCTGGGGCCGGTCTGCACCGCCGCGACCATCCACTTTTCTGCGGCGGTCGCCAATTTCTCCTGGCTGGAAACCCGCGCAAGCCCGGCCGAAACCCATCTCGGTTTCGACAATTCCGAGTTCTTCCCGGTCCAGCCACGGCTTGAAGGTGCGTTTTATCCGGTCTCGGACGCTCCCGGCCTCGGCATTGAGGTCAACGAGGAACTGATTGCCAGGCAGAGTTTCGAATATTGGGAAGCGCCGCATCTGAAACGCCGCGACGGCTCGGTCACGAACTGGTAATATGGCGTGCGGACAGGTTTCGGGAGGCATGTCCTGACCTGTCCGCACGCAACGAATTTTCCTGAACTACACGCTTAAAGAGAACACTCTTTCTTATAATTCATATTGTCTATGGTTTTTATAGATTATGCGACGCAACCGCGGAGCTGATCTGGATGAAACCATATGTCTTATCTTCTGAGCCTTCTCGACAAGAGCCCGATTGAACAGGGAAAAACTGCCGCCGACGCCTTGCAGGCGAGCGTGCGCCTCGCGATCCGCGCCGAAGAACTCGGCTATAACAGGTTCTGGGTCGCCGAGCACCACAACATGTCCAATCTGGCGAGCTCTGCGCCGGAAACCTTGATCGCCTATCTCTTGGCGCGGACATCGAAGATCCGCATCGGCTCGGGCGGGGTGATGCTGCAGCATTATAGCGCCTACAAGGTGGCCGAGAGCTTCAATCTTCTCGCCTCGCTGGCGCCTGGTCGCGTCGATCTTGGTGTCGGCAAGGCCCCAGGCGGCTTTCCGCTGTCGACACGGGCTCTGCAGGCAGCCTTCGATCCTGAAAGAAAGCCGGATTTCGCCGTCCAGCTTTCCGACATCAACACCTATCTCGCCGCCGATCCCAATTACGAGGGCGCGCAGGCGACACCTTTTCCGCCGACAGCACCCGAGCGTTTCCTTCTTGGCGCAAGCGTCGAGAGCGCAGTGCTGGCCGCCGAGAAGGGCTGGGGGCTGGTATTCGCCGGCCATCTCAACGGCGATCCGGAAAACCTGCGCAAGACCTTCGAAGCCTATGAACGCGCCTCCGGTGGCAAGAAGCCGATCCTGGCGCTCGCTGCCTTCGCAGCAGATAGCGAGGAGCAGGCCCGCGAGCGCGTCGGCAATCTGCGCATCGTCAAGATTTTTCTGCCCAACGGCCAGACCGTGAATGTCGGCAGCGAAGAACAGGCGGCCGAATTCGCAAGGCAGGCCGGTGTCACGGATTATCGCACCGAGGAAAAGGTGCCGAGCGTGCTGCACGGCACGGCCGCTCAGATCCGCAAGGAATTGGACGAGTTGCACCACCGCTACGGGGTCAAGGAATTCGTTCTCGATACACCGGCGCTCGCCGCTTCAGAGCGGCTCTCTTCAATCGAACTGCTCGCCAAGGAACGGCTTTCCCTCGCAGCCTGACCATCCCCAGGAGGATTGAACCCATGGCCAAGAAGAAAATCACTTTCGGTATCATGCTGCAGGGCCCAGGCGGCCATATGAATGCCTGGAAACATCCAAGCGGCCCGGCTGATGCCAGCACCAATTTCGAGTTTTTCGTCAAAACCGCGCGCAAGGCCGAAGAGGCCGGCATTGCATTCGCCTTCGTTGCCGATGGTCTCTATATCAACGAACAGTCGATCCCGCACTTCCTCAACCGGTTCGAGCCGCTTACGATCCTTGCAGCCCTTGCTGCCTCCACATCGAAGATCGGTCTGGTTGGCACGGTTTCCACGTCCTACAGCGATCCCTTCACGATCGCCCGCCAGTTTGCCTCCATCGACCTCGTCAGCGGCGGCCGCGCCGGTTGGAACGCCGTGACTTCGCCGCTCGAAGGGTCGGGCCGCAATTACGGGCGCGAGCATCCCGAGCACGAGCTGCGTTACGAGATCGCCGAGGAATATATCGACGCCATCAAGGGTCTATGGGATTCCTGGGATGACGATGCCTTCGTGCGTGACCGCGAGAGCGGCGTCTATGCCGACAAGAGCAAGCTGCACCGGCTGAACCACAAGGGGCGTTTCTTCCGCATCGAAGGGCCGCTCAATATTGGCCGGTCGAAACAGGGCCAGCCGGTCGTCTTTCAGGCTGGCGCTTCCGATTCCGGTATCCGGCTTGCCGGCAAACATGCCGATGCGGTCTTCACCAATGGCGGGCCGATCGAGGAAGCGCAGGCTTTTTACAAGCAGCTCAAGCAGAGCGCGATCGCGCAGGGACGCCGGGCCGCAGAGATCGGCGTCTATCCCGGCATCGGCCCGATCGTTGGTGTAACAGCGGAGGAGGCGGAAGCCAAATATCAGGCGATCCGCAACCTCGTCACCATCGAAGAGGCGCTTCTCTATCTCGGCCGCTTCTTCGACCATCACGATTTCAGCGCCTATCCGCTCGACGAACCGTTCCCTGACATTGGCGATATCGGCCGCAACAATTTCCGCGCCACGACCGACCGGATTAAGAAGACGGCGCGCGAGAAGGGGCTGACCCTCCGGGATGTCGCGCTCGACAGCGCAACGCCGCGCACCGCTTTCATCGGCACCGCTGAGCACATCGCAGACGAGATCATTCGCTGGACCGACGGCGAGGCCGCTGACGGTTTCATCCTCGGTTTCCCCGTGATCGCCGAAGGCTTCGACGATTTCGTGAAATACGTTCTGCCGATCTTGGAAGAGCGCGGCTATTTCGATCCGGTCCTCAAGGGAGAGACATTGCGCGACCACCTCGGCCTGCCGTTCCGCGAGAGCCGATATGCGGGTGGCGACGAGGCTATCGAACATGGAAAGGCCGTCGGCGCATAACGCGCCGCGGACGTTTCCATGAATGTCATCACCAAGACTTCGCGCAGTCATGATCGGATCGAGGTAGGAATTGCCGCCTATCTCGACGAGTTCATCGCGCTTCGCCACGACCTTCATCAATATCCGGAGCTCGCTTTTCAGGAGCGCCGGACGAGCAAGCTCGTGGCCTCGCACCTTTCCTCCTGGGGCTATGGGGTGGCGACGGGCATTGCCGGTACCGGCATCGTCGCCACCCTGGTCCGCGGGAATGGCAAGCGGACTATCGGCATTCGCGCCGACATGGACGCGCTGCCGATCGAAGAAGCGACCAGCCTCTCCTATGCCAGCAGCAATCCCGGCGTGATGCACGCCTGCGGTCATGATGGCCATACGACGATCCTGCTTGCTGCCGCGCGTTACCTTGCGGAAAGCGGTAATTTCAGCGGCACCTTGCGGCTGATCTTCCAGCCGGCCGAAGAGATCGGCGCCGGCGCTCGCAAGATGATTTCCGAAGGGCTGTTCGAACGCTTCCCGGTCGATGCGGTTTTCGGCCTGCACAATTGGCCGGCCGTGCCTGCAGGCCACTTCGGTTTCGTCGCCGATGCCGCCATGGCGTCCGTCGATCAGGCTGTCATTCGCATCATCGGCAAGGGTGGTCATGGCGCCGAGCCGCATCGCGCCGTTGATCCCATCCTCGCCTCGGCCTCCTTCATCACGGCGTTGCAGAGCATCGTTTCGCGCAATGTCGATCCGCAGGATATGGCCGTCGTCACCGTCGGCTCCATCCATGCTGGGTCAGCGTCGAACGTCATTCCGGAAAGCGTCGAGCTGAAACTCACGATGCGTGCCTTCAGCCAGGCGGTGCGTGACAAGCTCCAGGAACGCGTGCCGGCGCTTGCCCGAGCCCAGGCCGAGAGCTTCGGGGCAACGGCTGAGGTCGACTACCGGCTGGGTTTTCCGGCGCTCATCAACCATCGCGTTGAGACAGCCTTTGCCCGCGATGTCGCGCTCTCCTCCTTCGAGCCGGAAAGCGTTGAAGCGGGGTTCCGACCGCGCACGGCGAGCGAGGATTTCGCCTTCATGTTGCAGGAGAAGCCGGGCAGCTACCTCTTCGTCGGCAATGGCGACAGCGCGCCCCTTCACAGCGCCCACTACGATTTCAACGACGCGATCATTGCGCCGGCCGCCCGCTACTGGGTTCGGCTCGCTGAAACCTTCCTCACTGACGATAACGGGTGACGAACGACATGAGCGATACGTTTCTTTACACCAGTCCTCTCGATCCCCGCGCCAAGCCGCTGATCGACGAGCTGATCCACGAATATGACAGCCGCTACGGCAACTATTTCAGCGAAGAGGGTGCCGCGGCCGAACTCAGTCGCTATCCGCCCGAGGCTTTCGCCCCGCCTGTCGGAAATTTCGTGCTGCTCGTGCGCGACGGCGAGACGATCGGTGGTGGAGCTTTCAAATATTACGACGAGCAGACGGCCGAGTTCAAACGCATCTGGACGCGCTCCGATCTGCGCAGGCAAGGCCTTGCCCGCAAGGTGCTCGTGGAGCTTGAGGTGCAGGCGGCCCGACAGGGCTATCAGCGGGTCTACCTGACGACTGGCTTTCGCCAGCCTGAGGCCGTCGGCCTCTACCTCAACTACGGCTACACGGCACTCTTCGACCCCAAGGTCGACCCGGAAATCTACAAGACGCTGCCTTTCGAGAAGGACATCCGTCACCTCGCACCGCAGCTGTCGGCCAATACCGATCAACCGCCGCTGCAGGCTGCAGCGGGTCGCTGAGCTCAGGCAAAAAACACTCCACAACAAGGGGAAACACGATGGCATTGACGAGTGACTATGCCGGCATCGACACCGGCAGCAGCAGGGCAGGCGATCATGCGCAGCAGGACTACTCGCGATTGAGGATCGTCCCGGCGCGGCATCCCGGCCGGCTTGCCGGCAGCGTATTCGCCGCTGTCGTCATTGCCGCAGTGCTCTATTCGACCTTTACCAATCCGCGCTGGGGCTGGGATGTCTTTGCCGAATGGTTTTTCGCAGCGCCGGTTCTTGCTGGTCTAGGGCGCACGCTGCTTCTGACGCTGCTTGCGACAGTTTCCGGCTCTATCCTCGGAACCGCGCTGGCGCTTGCCCGCGTCTCGAAATCGCCGCTGCTGTCTGGACTCTCATGGGGTTATATCTGGCTGCTGCGGTCGATCCCCGTCATCGTTCTGCTCCTGGTGCTGAACAATCTCGGCTATCTCTATGAGACCATTACCCTCGGCGTACCATTCACCGGCACTGTCCTTTTCGAATATCCGACGACACAGTTGCTGACGCCCTTTGCTGCGGCGTTCCTCGGCCTCACGCTCAATCAGTCGGCTTTTTTCGCCGAGATCGTCCGTGGCGGCATCCTGTCCGTCGATCAGGGGCAGCTCGAAGCGGCGTCGGCCCTCGGTCTGCCGCGTCGCCGCCAGGCCTTTCGTATCGTGTTGCCGCAGGCCATGCGGTCGATCCTGCCAACTGGTTTCAACGAGATCATCGGCCTGACCAAGGCCACCTCCATGGTCTATGTGCTGGCCCTGCCGGAACTGTTCTACACGGTGCAGGTGATCTACCGCCRTAATCTCGAAGTCATTCCGCTGCTGATGGTGGCGACGGTCTGGTATCTCGTCATCATGACGGTTCTGTCGATCGCCCAGCACTATATCGAGCGCTATTTCTCGAAAGGCGCGCTGCGCAACCCGAAGCCATTGCCGTTCCAGGCTTTCTTCCAGCGTTTCAACCGTCCGCTACCTGCAGTTACACCATCGAGCGTACCAGTCCGCACCTCCGGTTTCCGGGATGCAGCGGTGCTGCGATCCGGCGGTGCGGTCCGTATCCACGGCATTTCCAAAAGCTTTGGCTCTCTAAAGGTGCTCGACGGCATCGACCTGACCCTGCCGGCAGGCAGCGTCACCGCCATCCTGGGCCCCTCCGGCTCCGGAAAATCCACGCTGCTGCGCGCCATCAATCACCTGGAGCGCGTCGATAGTGGTTTCATCTCGGTCGATGGCGATCTCGTCGGCTACGAGCAGAAGGGTGACGTGCTCTACGAACTCAAGGAAAAAGACATTCTGAAGCGTCGTGCCGACATCGGCATGGTCTTCCAGAGCTTCAATCTCTTCCCGCATCTGACTGTGTTCGAAAACCTCATCGAGGCGCCGATCCAGGTCCGCGGCGTCAACCGCGAGGACGCCATCCAGCTTGCGCAGGAATTGCTTGCCCGCGTCGGCCTCAGCGACAAGATCAACGCCTATCCGCGTCAGCTTTCCGGTGGCCAGCAGCAGCGCGTCGCCATCGCCCGTGCGCTGGCACTGCGCCCGAAGGTGCTGCTGTTCGACGAGCCGACCTCAGCGCTCGATCCGGAACTTGTCGGCGAAGTTCTCGATGTCATCAAGGAGCTGGCGCGTACCGGCACGACCCTGGTGATTGTTACCCACGAAATCGGTTTTGCCCGCGAGGTCGCCGATACTGTCGTCTTCATCGACGGCGGTCATATCCTCGAAGCCGGTTCGCCGGCCCGCATCTTCAACGAAGCGGAACATCCCCGAACCCGAGAATTCCTCGCCAAGGTCCTCTGAATAGGAGGGCAGGGCGCCAGCAGATCCCGGCCGCGACGGGCGTCCGGAGGGCATGGAAACAACAACAACCCTAAGATGAAGTGGAGAAGGAAAATGGCATTCAGAAATAGAGCCAATTACCTGCTAGCCGGTGTCGTCGCCTTGGCGACACTCGGTCTCGGCACGGCGCAGGCCGCTGAAAAGTTCAATCTCAGCCCGGATACGTCCAACCGCGTACGCGCTGAAAAGGACGAGACGGCCATCAAGGTCATCGCGCCGAACTTCAAGTTCGTCGAACCGGGCAAGTTCACCGTTGCCGTCAATGCCTGGGATCCGCCGATTGCCACCTATGCATCGGATGCTGCGACCGTGGTCGGCGCCGATCCGGATCTGGCGCAGCTACTCGCCGATTCCTTCGGCCTTGAGCTGAACCTCGTTTCAGTCGCTTGGGCTGACTGGCCGCTCGGCGTCTCCTCCGGCAAGTATGATGCGGTCATTTCCAACGTGACGGTCACCGAAGAGCGCAAGGAGAAGTTCGATTTCTCTACCTATCGCAAGGACGTGCTCGGCTTTTATGTGAAGTCCGACAGCAAGATCACCGAGATCAAGGAACCGAAGGACGTCGCCGGTCTCAAGGTGATTACGGGTGCTGGCACCAACCAGGAAAAGATCATCCTGGAATGGGATCGGCAGAATGTTGCCGCCGGCCTGAAGCCGATCGAGGTTCAGTATTATGACGACCGCGCCGCAGCCGACCTGGCGCTGCAGTCCGGTCGCGCCGATATCGAGTTCAATCCGAACGCGACCCAGGCCTACAGCTCTTCCATCAAGGGACACACCAAGCTTGTCGGCATCGTCTCCGGCGGCTGGCCGCTGACGGCTGAAATCGCCGTCACGACGAAGAAGGGCGGCGGCCTTGCGGATGCCGTCACCGTCGCCGTCAACGATCTCATCAAGAACGGAAAGTACGGCGAAGTGCTGAAGCACTGGAGCCTGAACGCAGAAGCCATCGACGAAGCAAAGACCAACCCGCCGGGGCTGCCGAAGAGCGGTTCATAAAGGATGGTCTGACGGACCGGCGTTGGAGGTCGCGCCGGTCCGTCCTCGTTTTCATATATTTTGGAGAGTTCTGTTGTGACGATATTTTCCAGACTGCGCATCACATCGATTGCCACCATTGCCTCGCTGGCAGCCTGCTATGCAGGCATTGCCACGGCTGATGAGTTCGACCTGAGCCCCGAGCAGCCCAACCGCGTGCACGCGCAACGCAACGAGGCGGCGATCGCGTCCATTCCGAAGAATTTCAAGTTCGTCTCGCCCGGCAAATTCACGATTGCGGTCAGCCCCGGCGGGCCGCCGCTCGCCACCTACGCGACAGATGCCAGGACGGTCGTCGGCGCAGACCCCGATTATGCCAGTGCCATCGCCGAAAGCCTCGGGCTGCAGCTTGAGATCGTCCCGGTTGCCTGGATCGACTGGCCGCTCGGCCTGACCTCGGGCAAATATGATGCTGTCATTTCCAATGTCGGCGTGACCGAGCAGCGCAAGGAGAAGTTCGATTTCTCCACCTACCGGAAAGGCCTTCACGGCTTCTTCGTCAAGGCGGACAGCCCGGTGAGCTCGATCAAGGAGCCGAAGGATGCGGCGGGACTGCGCTTCATCGTCGGTGCCGGCACCAATCAGGAACGCATCCTGCTGAAATGGAGCGACGAGGATGTCGCCGCCGGTCTCAAGCCTCTCGAGCTGCAATATTATGACGATGAGGCGGCAAGCCTGCTGGCGCTGCGCTCGGGTCGCGCCGACGTCATCGTCCAGCCGCATGCGCAGCTCGTCTATATCGCCGCGCGCGACAAGAACCTCAAGCGGGTCGGAACGCTGAGCGCTGGCTGGCCCGATCGCTCCGATGTCGCGATCACCACCCGCAAGGGAAGCGGCATTGCCGATACGCTGACGCTCGCCACAAACGGCCTGATCAAGGATGGAACCTATGCAAAGATCCTTGAGCACTGGCAGCTCTCGGAAGAGGCGCTGCCGGCCTCCGAGACGAACCCGCCCGGCCTGCCGAAATTCTGAGTGAGGACAAGATGAGCGGCAATACGCTTTCGATCAGCCATATCGGCTTTCTGACACCCGGAAACTATTCGGATGACGACCCGCTCCCCGGCCTCGAAAAGACATTGCAGCTTCTTGGCTTCGGCGAGGAGCTGGGTTTTGAAAGTGCCTGGGCTCGCCAGCGGCATCTGGAGCCCGGCATCTCCTCCGCGACTGCCTTTCTGGCGGCCGCCACCCAGCGAACCAGCCGTATCGAGCTCGGCACCGCTGTCATTCCGATCGGTTACGAAAGTCCGTATCGGCTGGCAGAGGATCTTTCGACGGTCGACGTTCTGTCAAAGGGAAGGCTGAATGTTGGCCTGAGCGCCGGACGTCCGCTGCATGCCGACCTCATCGGTCCGCTTGCCTTCGACGGCGACTGGCAGAACCATGATTTCTCGCATGAACGCGTGCTGCGCTTCGCCAGCAATCTGAAGGGAACCTATCTCGGCGACGAGAACACCTTCATCAAGACGCCGTTCGGCCCGCAACGCCCGAGGCTGCATCCCTATGCGAGAGGCCTGATCGACCGCATCTGGTATGGCGGCGGCTCGCTGCGCTCGGCCGCCTGGGCCGGGCAGAACGGGTTCAACCTGCTGATCGGCAATGTCACGACCGGCGAGGAGACCGACGATTTCTTTATCGCCCAGTCCCGTCAGCTGGTCGTCTACCGTGCCGCTGGCGGAGCCGATCGACGTGTAGCGCTCGGCCGTGTCATCGTGCCCTTCGACAGTGCCGATGCGGCCACCCGCAGGCGATATGCCGATTATGCCGCCGGGCGTCATGAGCGCACGCTTTCCCCGCAAGGTGAGCGGCGCACCCTTTTTGCCAGCGATCTCGTTGGTACATCGGAGCAGATTCTCGAGCGTCTCCATGCCGATCCCATCCTGCCGCATGTCAGCGAGCTCAGGCTGGAATTGCCCTATGAATTCGAACATGACGAATATCGCCAGATCCTGCATGACTTTGTCACGCATATCGCGCCTGAACTCGGCTGGCAGACAAAGGTCCTTCGGGTGGCCTGATGCGTGATATTGCTATGCGAGTCGCTTGAAAGAACCGAACGAGCAGGTGCATCAATAGCATGTCCCCATCGGCCTTGAATCGAGTGCTGCATTCGACCGCAGCCTCAGTGCGACAAACATCGGAATTGTAGGAATCTCTCCGTGACCAGATTAGTCGAATATTTCATTTCCATAAGCTCACCCTGGTCGTATATCGGGCTGGATGCCTTTGCCGAGCTTGCCGAAAAAAACGATGTGAGCATCAAGCCGTATCTGACGACGGTCGTTGAAGAAAACGGCGGGATTTTCTCTCGCAACCGGCCGGAAATCCGCCGAGCCTACTGGGTCCGGGATCTCAAGCGCTGGGCGGGTGTCCGCGGCAAGACCCTGATCCTCGAAAACCGGCCTGAACTCAGCGATCCAACGCCGGCTTCCTTCTTCGTCATCGCCGCCTATCTCGACCGCCAGGACTGGATCGGCGTGACACGTGCCCTGCAGCATGCCTTCTGGAGCGAGGCAAAGGATATCGGCAGGCCCCATATCCGCGAAGCGATCGTCAATGCGGCCGGTTTCGATGGAGCGGCCTTGCTGCGGCGGCAGGGCGACGGCGATGTTCAGCAGAAATGGGCGGCAGATCGTATTCACGCACGCGAAAGAGGCGTCTTCGGCTTTCCGACCTTTGCCTATGAAGACGAGCTCTACTGGGGACAGGACAACTTGCCCTTCCTCGAGCGCCATCTTCACGGCGACAGGCCGTAAAAAGCCGTCATTCGAACAGCGCGCTTCCGTCGCCGGTAAAACTCTCTCCGGCGGCGAGATCGATCCTGTGTTTTCCAAAGCCGCCGCTGACCGTCTCACCGGACGCAGCGTTCTTTCCGAGCACAGGATCGTGGAGCTCGGCGACAAGCGGAAGTCTATTCGCCGCCGCATCATGCTGGAAGGCGACGTGCCGAGCCCGTCGCACATTCCACCTGGCTGCAGCTTTTCGCTAGCCCTGATCCGATTCTAGTCGCCTGCGCAAAGCCGTCCTTTAATCTTTGCGCTTCGGCGTGTTGGACACAGCGTTCAGCCGGCGCCACGGTGCGTGATCCGTCTTGATCGTGACCAACGCCGAAGATGGCAGAAGCGGCAGCCGCTTGCGCCGTCCGAAGCGGCGTTTGAAGCCAAGTATGTTTTCGACAAAGCTGCGGGCGTAGAGGCCGGGGCCGCTGGAATAGATGCGCCAGCCGCCGTCGACGGCGATCTCGCCCTTTTTGACCTGCTGCCAGTTGCTCGCGGCCTGATAGCGATCCGGGAAGGCGACATCACTGCTGCTGAAATAGGTATTGCGCTGGCGCAGAGATGCTTGCGGCAGGGCATCCGTGACAGCGATCGGATTGACGAGGCCGATCGCCCTCCAGAGGGCTTTTGCATCGTCGGCTATGGCCAGCGTTTCGCAGTAGCGTAGATGCGCATGCACATACATCAGACCGATTTCGCGGCCGAAAAAGGACGAGGATTCGGCGCGGCGGAAGAGTGTTTCCGGGCCGCCTGCATAGGTCGCAGGCTTCTCCATCAGGCGCACGCCATCGGGGAAGAGCAGGTGCTTTTCGATCAGCTTCATATGCTCTTGCCGTTGCCCCGGCGTAAAGAGCTTGCCGAGCATCGCCTGTGTCATCGAGATCAGCGAGTAATGCAGCCCGGTGCGTTGGTCGTCGGGATGCAGCAGCAGTTCGACCCCGTCATGGGTGGGATCGAAGATGCCGTAGCCGGCAACCACGCCGTCGCGGATCAGATGCTTGTTGAAGTCGCGCCGCATGGCGGTTGCGATCTTCCGCAGCGCTGTTGCGCCATCCCCCTTGCCGACGCGGCGCAGGATGGCGGAGTAACGCACGACCTGCTCGTAGAGCAGGGAAACTGTCCAGCTGCTCACCATCCAGTCGCGCAGATGGGGATCGGCTGGCTGCAGGGAATCGTTCCAGTCACCTTCGCCATAGCGGATCAGATGCGTGCCCGGGATGAAGCGTTCGCGCACCGTATCGAGGAGCTTTTCGACATGGATGGCGATCGTATCAGCCGGCGCTTTGCCCATCGTCTTGTCGTCGCGCCAGGCGACTTTCTCCTCAAGGATGACAAGATCGCCGGTCGCTTCGATATAGTCGCATAGTGCCTTGAGCGGCCAGACGACGATGTCGCCGTGGCTGTCGCCGGAGCGGATGTTGGAATAGGGCTCCAGCATGAACCATTGCGGCCAGTCGCCTTTTTGCAGGGACTGCTCGCTGAAGACCGTCTTCACGACTTCTTTGGCTTCGCGATCATGCTCATAAGCGAGCAGGAATTCAATCGGCCCCTGGCAGGCATCTCGGGTACCCCAGGCCGCGCCCGTATATTGCTCAAGCCCGTGCGGAACACTCAAATGCACGATGGCGTCATGCGCCAGCCAGGGAAGGATCGTCGCATGCGCCACGGCTTCGGCTCTTGGCTTGTCGAGCGTCAGGCCGCGGATAGTATCGCGCCAGAAACGTGACGCCGGTGCCAGCATCTCTTCTTGCGTCACGCCGCCTGCATAGCGATCTGCCAGACGTTTGGCCTCCGCCTTGTCCGTCATCGAGCCGACGACGGTGAAGGACAGCGATCGTGTTTCCTTGGACCGCACCGCAATGAAGGCGCCGTTGCGGGCGACGCCATCCTCATAGAGAAGCTCGTCGCCGCCGATCGCCTCAACGGCATCGGGTGTGGAGCTCACCAGCCAATAGCTTGCATCGGGAAAACGCTCACCCCAGAGCCAATGCGGGTCCGGACGAAAGAGGATGCGCTTGGCATCGTCGTCGAATTCGACATGACCGCTCGTATCATATTCCCGTTCGCCGAGGACGAGGTGACCGAAAACCAGGAAACGGCAGGGCTTGCCTTCCACGGAGACCGCCCACTGCATGGCAGGATCCTCGCCGGGGGCCGTGGCCATCACGGTGATGGTGCGGTCGGCAAGGCGATAGATCCAGCGGCAGTCGCTAAGCCCCATCTCGAAGATCGAGGGCACGGCGAGAAGCTGCCAGCCCTGGCCGACATCGACAAGGATGCGCAGCCCGGTGGTGCGCGTCAAATTGTAGGGGTCGCGGGAGACGGAAAGCAGCTTGTGGAAGGATGTATTGCCGATCGTCAGTTGCGCGGCAAAGATGCCCTGCATCCAGCAGGTCGATGCCAGCGTGACATCGTCGAGCAGCATGTTCTGGCCGCTGCGGATGATCGCTCCATGGCGCCGCGCGACCTGTAGCTCCTTTTCCCGTAGCACGATATGCCGGTTGAGAGCCCCCTCGGGCACGAAGAAGGAGAGGAGCTGTCCGTCGACGCGTTCTTCGAGGATGCGGTCAGGATAGAGGCCGGCGAGCGCCTTGTCGCCGAGCGTTTCCACCGTCAACAGCGCAGCATTCTGCAGGATGCTGCGCGGAGGCGTTTTCTCCGCCGGACCAGCCGCCTTCTTCTCGGCGGTGGTCAGATGGTCGAGGCGGGAAAGATCCGCATCGCTTGATGCTGCCTGGTGATCGTTGAGGAACAGGCCGAAGAAGCTGGCCGTCACGCCCTCGGATGAAACGGAAAGCGGCTTCGACTGAAGGGCAGGGCAGGCCATCTCATGCTGCCGGCGCTGGCTTGGCAGGTCGCTGCCGAAGGGGCCGACGAGAAGATCGTTACTGCGAGCGGCTGATTGCACCAGCTGGATTGCATCTGTGGCATAGGCAGCCACACCTTCCAGGCAGCCCTGTGCGAGCCACGGAATGCGTCCGCCACCTTGCTTGAGGTTCTGCCGGTTCATCACCACCAGTCCGAAAGCCGGATGCTCGGCGATGTGATGATCCACATATTGCGAGGCATAAGCCTCGCTGTTCATCAGGAAACCACGATCGCCGAGGCCGACATCCTGAACCAGCACAAGATCGGCCGGCAGCTTATCCTCGCCGGCATGGGTGAGCGTGACATGCCAGAACCAAGTCGCCTCGGAGGGGGCGAGCACGAGGCTGACGTGATAACGGATTTCCCCAGCTTCACCGCTCCAGGTAAAGCCCGTTTCGTGGTGGCCGAAGCGGCCCTTTGCCCGCGGTCCGACGATTTCAGCGACGACAGGCTCCTTGCCGCCGAGCCGCAGGTAGAGACGTCCGACGCCGCCGGAAAGCGGCGATCCCTGGATCTGGTTGATCTGCACAGATCCGAGACTATCGGCATAATCGATGGAAAAGAGCGTGCCGTTCGGTAGCGCGGATATGGAGAGGCCGGAGCCGTTTGCGATTGTCAGAAGGCCGAGGTCGTCGCGGCGGGGCATCTGCAATTTGCGATTCAGTCTCGAGGGCATGTGAGATCTCGTGTCGCCTAAAAGGGAATCGAAGAATGACGCAAAATGATTGAGGGAAATATTATCTGTTGTCACTGGTGAGATCGTGTCGCGCAGACTGTTTACCGCAGTCCGGATTGCCGAACTGCCGCTCTTCATCCTTTTTTGGGCTAAAAAGGCTCTTACGCCGCTATGCCCTGGCCGCAGCTGGCAGATGGTCTTCTGCTGCTAGACAGCAAGCGGAAAAAACCTCTCCGACACCGATCAGCACTGGCCGGTCGAAGCCCATATCGACCATGGCGATAGCGAGATCTTCCAGATTGCCGCTCCACCGCCTCTCGTCGGCACTGGCGACCGAGCTGACAATAACGACGGGCGTCTTTGTGTCGAGGCCGGCTTCGATAAGTCTGTTCTGTATGGCGCCGGCGGTTCTTCCGCCCATGTAGAAGACCGTCGTCTTTTTCCGATCGGCAAGGGCGTGCCAGTCGATCGTCTCAGGCAGCTCGCCATGACGCGAATGCCCGGTGACGAACTGGACGGCCTGAGCATGATCGCGGTGGGTCAAGGAAACACCGAGCCGTGACGCCATAGCGCTTGCCGCCGTGATGCCAGGGATGACATCGACCGGAATATCATGCTGTTTCAGATAGGCGATCTCCTCGCCGGCGCGGCCGAAGATCATCGGATCGCCGGATTTCAGCCGGGCAACGTTCTTGCCGGCCTTGGCGAAAGTCAACATCATCTCGTTGATGTCTTCCTGCCGGCAGCTCGTGCGCCCGCCGCGCTTGCCAACCAATAGACGTTTGGCCTCACGCCGCGCCAGTTCCAGAACTTCGTCCGACACCAGATCATCGAACAGGATGACATCGGCGGCTTGTAATGCCCGCACGGCCTTCAGCGTCAGATATTCCGCATCGCCGGGACCGGCGCCGACAAGCGTCACTCGTCCGACGGGGCGCGCCTGAGCCTGCCCTTTCATCTCCGCAAGCAGATCGCGGGCGCTTGTCTGCGTCGGTTCAGCTCCGAAAGCGCGATCGACAAAACGCTCCCAGAAGGCGCGGCGCTCAGCGCCGGGCTTCAGACGAAGGGCAATCTCTTCGCGCAATGACTGGGCAAGGGTCGCCCAGGATTTCAGGGATGTCGGCAGCAGCGTCTCGATGCGGCGGCGAATGGCCTGGGCGAGAATGGGGGCGGCGCCATCGGTCGAGATCGACACCACGACGGGCGAGCGGTTGACGATGGAACCGAACTGGAACTGGCAAAAAGCCGGTTTGTCGATCACATTGACGGGAACGCCGGCTCGGCGCGCGGCCTCGAAGAACTCCCGGGCTTCGGCCTCGTCATCGCAGTCCGCTATGGCAAGCGCCGCGCCTGCAAGAACATCCTCGTGCCATGCCATTGGACGGTGGATGAGCGCGCCTTCTGGATGTGGGGAGCCGCGCTCAATGAGGGTGGCACAGACCTCGCTCAGTTGCTCTGCATGGATCTCGACTCTCGCCCCGCAGGCGGCCAGCAGTTCCGCCTTCCAGGCGCAGGCATCCGAACCGCCGGCGACGATCACCCGCTGGCCGGCAAGCGACCAGAAGACCGGCAGCTTGGCGAGCGGCGCCATGCGGGCCGGCGCCCGGTCGGCAACATCATTCGGCAGCGTCTGCAACACAGGCATTGATGATCCCTCTGATTTCAGCGCGGCAGGAGCCGCAATTGGTGCCGGCCTTCAGTTCGCTGCCGATCGCCTCGACACTGCGGCAGCCGGAACGGACGGCGGCGACGATCTGGTTGACGCCGACGCTGAAGCAGGAACAGACGGTGGCCCCTGGATCCGGCATGTCAGCGCCCGGCCTGCCGGCAATGATCGCAAACCGGCGGCGCAGATTGCTGTGATCTGCAGTCAGCTGCGAGACTGCCCAGTTGCGTGCGACAGCAACCGGCTCCTTTGCAAGGAAGAGCGCGGCAAGCAGCCTTTCTCCGTCGAAGAAGGCGATGCGCCGGTCGCCCGATTGCTGGTCGGCATAACCCAAGGGCTCGATATGGTCGGCAATACCGAAGCTTTTTCGGCACCACGCCGTCCAGTCTGCGATGCTGTCACGGAACGCGATCTCCAGTCGCCAGCCGCCATCGGCCTTGGCAAGTGCCCAATAGTCCGCATCGAGCACATCAGGCTTTGTCACGCTGACAGCGAAACCATAAGTGGCAGCGCGATAGCGGCTGACGGCAACCGCGACATTCTTCGAGGCGGGCTGGCCGGAAACCGGATCCGTTGCGGGTTTGACGACAGCGCCGATCCGCCCCCCAGCGGAGTTCTGATCGCTCCAGTGCATGGGCACGAAAACGCTGCCGCGTGCCTGCCGGTCGGTCACAAGCGCGCGGATGATGGCCTTGCCGTAGGCGCTTTCGACCTGCACGAGGGCGGCACCAGCCACGCCAAGCTCGATCGCGTCGCGCGGGTGGATCTCGGCGAAGGGCTCGGCGATATGGGATGACAGCCGCGCGCTCTTTCCCGTGCGCGTCATCGTGTGCCACTGGTCGCGGATCCGGCCGGTATTCAGCGTGAAGGGATAGGCCGCATCTGTCCTGTTGGTTGCCGGCGCTTCGACGGCGATGAAGCGCGCCTTGCGATCGGGATGGAAGAAACCGCCCTCGGCGAAGAACCGCGTTTCCTTTTTCTCCGTTCCGGAAGGTTGCGGCCACTGGAACGGCTTCAGCGCATCATAGGTGGGGGGCTGTATTTCGGCATAGGCGCCGATGTCGAAGTCGCGGCTGCCATCATTCTCGAAGGCGGACAGAGCGGCATGCTCAGCGAAGATGGCGGCCGGCGATGGGTAGTCGAAAGCTTCAGTAAAACCCATCCTGCGGCTGACTTCTGCCATCTGCCACCAGTCGGCGCGTGCTTCCCCCGGCACGCTCAGGAAGGGGCGCTGCCTGGATATGCGGCGTTCCGAATTGGTGACAGTCCCTTCCTTCTCACCCCAGCCGAGGGAGGGGAGCAACACATGCGCGTGTCGTGTCGTATCGGTCTCGCGCAACATGTCCGACACGACGACGAAGGGGCAGGCGGCAATCGCTGCCTCGACCCTGATGGCATTGGGCATTGAAACGACGGGATTGGTCGCCATGATCCAGAGCGCCTTGACATGACCCGCCTCGACGGCTCCGAACAGATCGACGGCCTTCAGGCCGGGTTTGCTGGCAAGATCAGGCGCATTCCAGAAGCGCTGCACCCGGTCGCGATCCCCAGCGTTTTCGATGGCCATATGGGCGGCCAGCATATTTGCGAGGCCGCCGACTTCGCGCCCGCCCATGGCATTCGGCTGGCCGGTCAGCGAAAACGGTCCCATGCCGGGTCGACCGATGCGACCCGTCGCCAGGTGGCAATTGATGATGGCATTGACCTTGTCGGTACCGGAAGCCGACTGGTTGACGCCCTGGCTGTAGCAGGTGACCACCCTTTCGGTGGCTTCAAACAACCGGAAGAATTCTCTCACCTGCATTGCCGGCAGGCCGGTGCGATCGAGCAGATCGTCAGTTGTCAATGTGGAAGCAGCGGCAAAGGTCGCGCCGAAACCTTCCGTATGAGCGCCGATGTAGTTCTGGTCGATGGCCGGGCTTGCCGCGAGATGGGCGAGCAGTCCCATGAAAAGCGCCACATCGCCATCGGGTCGGATGGCGAGATGCAGGTCAGCGATATCGCAGGTCATCGTTCTGCGCGGATCGATGACGACGATCTTCAGGCCCGGTCGGGCAGCCTTGGCAGCCGCCAGCCGCTGGTAGACGACAGGATGGCACCAGGCAAGGTTAGAGCCGGTCAGGACGACGAGATCGGCGAGTTCCAGATCCTCGTAGAGGCCCGGCACGGTATCCGAGCCAAAGGCGCGCCGATGGCCGGCGACCGACGAGGACATGCAGAGGCGCGAATTGGTATCGATATTGGCTGAGCCGATGAAACCCTTCATCAGCTTGTTGGCGACGTAATAATCCTCGGTCAGCAACTGGCCCGACACATAGAAGGCGACGGAGTCCGGCCCGTGTTCGGCGATAGTTTCCGAAAAGCGCTGCGCTACGAGATCGAGAGCCTCATCCCATTCCGCCTGCTTGCCGTCGATTTCCGGATGGAGCAGACGCCCATCCAGATCGATCGTTTCGGCGAGCGCCGAACCCTTGGAGCAGAGCCGGCCGAAATTGGCCGGATGCTCGGGGTCGCCCTTCACGGTCATAGCGCCGGCATCGTCCACCTTGGCGATCACGCCGCAGCCGACGCCGCAATAAGGACAGGTGGTCTTGACCTCTGCTCCCATCATTCCGCCGCCATCATCAGGCTTTCGAGCGCGATATAGAGCGTGCCGCCCTCGTTCTTGAGCGGGATCGTGCGCACCGTGCCGTTATCGGCACCGAGCGCCTTGCCGGTCTCCAGCGAAATCACCCAGTTGTGCAGCGGGCACGTGACGGCATTGCCGTGCACGATGCCTTCAGAAAGCGGTCCGCCCTTGTGCGGGCAGCGGTTTTCGATCGCATAGACTTCATGCTCGCTCGTACGAAAGACGGCGATATTCATCTGCGGGGTCTTCACGCAGCGGGAGCCGCGTAGCGGAATATCGGAAATGTCGCCGATCGGGTGCCAGTTCATGATGGTTCTCCTCACTCGGCCGCCTGATTGAAGCCGATGGTTGCCATCGGCCGGAACTCGTGCTTGTCCTTGCCTGAGACACGCTCCGACCAGGGATCGACCTGTGCGAATTTCTGGGAAAAGACGAAGCGCTCGTAATAGGCCTGGCGCTTTTCATGGTCTTCCATGATCTGCCGGCGGATCTCGTCAAGGCCGATACGCTTGGCCCATTTGTAGATGCGCTCCAGGTAACGGCCCTGTTCGCGGTACATCTGGGTCAGTGCCACGATATGTTCGAGCGCTTCGTCCTCGGTCTTGACGAGGCCGAGTATCTCGGTGCCCTTGATGTCCAGGCCTGCGGCGCCGGCAAAATGGATCTCGAAGCCGGAATCCACGCAGATGACGCCGACATCCTTGCAGGTCGCTTCCGCACAGTTTCGCGGACATCCGGAGACTGCCATCTTCAGCTTGGCCGGTGTCCAGGAGCCCCACATGAATTTCTCGATGCGGATGCCGAGCCCTGTCGAATCCTGGGTGCCGAAGCGGCACCAGTCGGAGCCGACGCAGGTCTTCACCGTGCGCAGACCCTTGGCGTAGGCCTGGCCGGAGACGAAGCCGGCCTTGCCGAGATCTGCCCAGACAGCGGGCAGGTCTTCCTTCTCGACGCCGAGCAGATCTATGCGCTGGCCGCCCGTGACCTTGACCATCGGAATGGCGAACTTGTCGACCACGTCGGCGATGGCGCGCAGTTCGCCGGAATTGGTTACTCCGCCCCACATGCGCGGCACGACGGAATAGGTACCATCCTTCTGGATGTTGGCGTGGACGCGTTCATTGATGAAGCGCGACTGATAGTCGTCGGCATATTCGTCCGGCCAGTCACAGACGAGGTAATAGTTGAGCGCGGGGCGACATTTGGCACAGCCGCCCGACGTCTTCCATTCCAGTTCCTGCATGACGGCGGGAATGGTCTTCAGCGTCTTCGCCTTGATGAGGCGGCGCACGTCGTCATGGCCGAGTTCAGTGCAGTTGCACATCGGTTGCACGGCCTGCGGATTATAGGCATCACCCAGCGTCAAGGACATGAGCTGCTCGACAAGGCCGGTGCAGGAGCCGCAGGAGGCGGAGGCCTTCGTGTGAGCACGCACGTCATCGAGCGATGTCAGTCCCTTGGCCGAGATCGTGGACGTGATCTTGCCTTTACAGACGCCGTTGCAGCCGCAGATTTCCGCATCATCCGGCAAGGCTGCAACGGCCGCCATAGGGTCCAGCGGGGATCCTCCCTGATAGGCCTGGCCGAAGATCAATGTGTCGCGCATTTCGGAGATGTCGACGGCCTTTTTCTTGAGGTCGTTGAACCAGGCGCCGTCCGAGGTTTCGCCATAAAGCACCGTGCCGATGATGCGGTTGTCCTTCAGAACAAGGCGCTTGTAGATTCCTGCAGTCGCATCGCGCAGTACGATTTCCTGCCGGTCGTCGCCGTCGGCGAAATCGCCGATCGAGTAGAGTTCGATGCCGGTAACCTTGAGCTTCGTCGGCGTGTCGGAATGTTTAAAGGCCGGCTTCGTGTCGTCGGACAGATGGGCGGCGGCCACGCGGGCCATCTCGTAGAGCGGCGCGACGAGGCCATAGACCATGCCACCCACCTCGGCGCATTCTCCGAGCGCGTAGATATCGCCATCCGATGTCTGCATGCCGGCATCGACGACGATGCCGCGGTTGACGGCAAGTCCGGCGTCCTTGGCAAGATTGACATTCGGTCGAATGCCGACAGCCATGACGACAAGCGTGGCGGGAATGATCGTGCCGTTGTCGAGCTCGATACCCTCCACTTTGCCGTCGCCGATGATCGCCTTGGTATTGGCCTTGCAGATCACCTTGATGCCACGTTCCTCGACGGCTTTCTGCAGCAGGTAGCCGGCAGCGGGATCAAGCTGGCGCTCCATCAGCGTTGGCATGACGTGCAGTACGGTGACATCCATGCCGCGCTGGGCAAGGCCGGCGGCTGCTTCGAGCCCGAGCAGACCACCGCCGATGACGATTGCCTTTTCGCGCGACTGGKCCGCCAGCAGCATGGCCTGAACGTCGTCGAGATCACGGTAGGTGATGACGCCCGGCAGATCCTTGCCGGGAACAGGGATAATGAAGGGCACTGATCCGGTTGCGATCACCAGCTTGTCGTAGCCTTCGGTGACGCCGTGGTCGGAGGTGACGGTCTTGGCGACGCGATCGATGTTGATGATCTTGTGGCCCTTGTACAGCGTGATGCCGTGCTTGATGTACCAGCCGTCGCCGTGAATGATGATCTGTTCGTAGTCCTTTTCTCCTGACAGGACAGGCGAGAGCATGATGCGGTCGTAATTGACGCGCGGCTCGGCGTTGAAGATCGTAACTTCATAGCGGCCCGGCGCCTGTTCCAAGAGGTGCTCCAGCATGCGCCCAGGCGCCATGCCATTGCCGATGATGACGAGTTTTTCGGTCATATTTACAGGTCCTTGGTCAGGTTGCAGCCACGGGCGCGGAGTGCCCCTGGCGTGACAATTGCTTTACGGACAGGTGCATCCAGATCAGCGAGATCGCGACGATCGCGAAAAGCAGCAGGAAGCAGCTCGACCAAAGGCCGGTCATGTCCTTGAGGAGGCCAAAGGCGATCGGAAGGATGAAGCCGCCAAGCCCGCCCATCATCCCGACGATGCCGCCGACGGCTCCGACGCTTTCGGGATAGTAGGCCGGAATGTGCTTGTAGACGGCAGCCTTGCCGAGGCTCATGAAGAAGCCGAGCACGAAGATGACGACGATGAAAATGACAGGCGTGATGGTAGCAGACGGCAGTGAAAGAATGAGGGTGGCCACGGCCGATACGGCAAACATCGCATACATAACGCTGCGCGCACCCTTCTTGTCCGACAGCACGCCGCCGAAGGCTCGGAAGATGCTGCCCGGGATGGAGTAGGCGGCTGCGACCATGCCTGCAGTTTCCAGGTTGAAGCCATAGACGCCGACCAGATAGCGCGGCAGCCACAAGGACAGGGCGACGAACCCGCCGAAGGCGAAGAAATAGTAGAGCGAGAAGCGCCAGACCTGAACGTTCTGCAGCGGCGCGAATTCCTGGGCAAGGCTCTTGGAAGCAACGCCAYGTTCGCGGCGAAGACGGAAGGCCGGATCATCGGTCGTGGTGAACCAGAAGACGATTGCCATCAACGCCAGACAGACGGCCCAGATCTCTGCGACCGCCTGCCAGCCCCAGGCGAGCAGAACGAACGGGGCCGCGAATTTGGTCACGGCCGCGCCGACATTGCCCGCGCCGAAGATGCCAAGCGCCGTTCCCTGCTTCTCCGCCGGGAAGAAGGGCGAGACGTAGGCGACGCCAACCGCGAAGGATCCGCCGGCAAGCCCGACACCGAGGCCGGCGATCAGCATCTGCGAGTAGGTGTGGGCGTAGGAAAGCAGAAAGGTCGCCAATGCGGCGGCAAGCATCGTCAGCGTATAAACAAGACGGCCGCCGTAGCGTCCCGTCCAGATGCCGAGAACGATACGCACGAGCGAACCGGTCAGCACCGGGGTGCCGACCAGCAATCCGAACTCGGCTTCGTTCAGGTTGAGTTCCTGCTTGATGCGGATGCCGATGATCGCAAAGATCGTCCAGACGGCAAAACAGAGAGTGAAGGCGACCGTGGAGATCCACAGTGCTTTGGCTGGTTCGCCGGCGGACATGGGCTGCGCTTTCTCGATGACAGACATGGCTTCTCCGTGGCCCGACAAGGTCGTGCCGATCTATCGCTGGGGGTTAAAACAAAAAGCCGCTGGTCAGGACGCGCATGCACGAGGTGCGCGAAATATCCTGATCAGCGGCTTTGCTGGTGGCGCCCGCCGTTGGACGCCGAATTCATGGCCTTCTGGCCCATCTGCCTCAAGCAATCCGTATGCAGATGCCAAGAGGTAACTCTGTGTCTCTGATGAGCGCCTATCGCGCACATCCTGCCCCGATCGCCCTTGACCAGTGCAGTTTTAGTCTTGCAAGCGGCGTGCCAGTTTGTTCAAGCTACTGCAGGTTATTGAAATAAAAGGAAATTACTTCGACCTACACCCGATGCTGCTTTTGGAAGCACGAAATCGCTCTGCAAAACTTTTGTGCGATTGCTCAGTCGCGGGTCGGAAATGCTGCAAGCGATTTATGCAATGCAGCAGTTCTGTCAGGTCTCATCAGCGTGCGGAATGAAGGGCAAGGCGCTCTTCACGGCAAAGCCCGCAATATAATCCGGCAGTTTCGATGGGTCGAAAACATGGCCGTCCATGAAACGGTCGTCTTCGTCCGCGCCTTCGATGCGCACGTCGGCATCAATGGGTGCGCTCCCCTCGCCAAGGGCGGTGCGGTAAAGGTCCGGGCGATAGGCGGAGGCGGCTGCGCGTGCGGGGTTTAGACCGAGTTCGGCCTGACCCCAGCGGATCATCTGGCTGTAGATCCAGAGTGCCTGGCTCGTGCGAGGATAATTGGCAAAGCCCGAATGGAACATGAAGTAATTATCGATGATGCGCCGGTTCCCCTTTGCATCGAGGCTGAACTCGCCGGCCAGCACATGACGGATGATGTGAACCGGGGCTGCGATGTAGCGGGCATCCGCGAGGGCCTCGGCAAGCGCATCGTGGTTTTCCGGCCGGTCGCACCAGCGCGCCGCTGCGTCGAGAGCAACGATCAGCCGGGAGACTGTTTCCGGATGGCTGTCCGCCCATTCCGGGCGCATGCCGATCACCTTTTCCGGTGCAGATGGCCAGATATCCTGTTTGGCAGCGACGATACGCCCGACACCGCGCTCCGACGCCACCATGTTCCAGGGTGCGCCGACGCAAAATCCGTCGATGCCGCCGGCAGCCAGCGCATCCGACGTCAGCGGCGGCGGCACGACGACGAGTTTGACGTCCTTGTCCGGATCGATGCCCCCGGCGGCGAGCCAGTAGCGGAATTCGTAATTATGCGAGGAAAAGGGATAGGTGACGCCGAAGGTGGGCAACGGCTCTCCGCGCGCTCTCATCTCTGCCAGCACCTTTGCGAGCGCCCTGGCATTTTCTAGTGCATTCGCGGTCTCGGAAAGATCGGCGGCATCCCGCATTCTATCGAACAGGCGGGTCGAAAGCGTGATCGCATTTCCGCCGCGCCCGAGAGAAAAGGGCGTGATCGTCGGCGATGGATTGGAGCCGAGGCCGAGCATGGAGGCGACAGGCATCGGCGAGAGCATGTGGGCGATATCGAACTGCCGGAAGGCGAGGCGGTCGCGAACGTTGGCCCAGGAGACATCCTTGACGAGGTCGAGCGTCAGGCCCTCCCGCTGCGCGAAGCCGAATTCTGCGGCAACTATCAGCACAGAGGCATCGACAAGCGGAATGAAGCCGGCCCTCAGTGTTCTCTGGCCTTCGCCATTGAGACGCGCGGGGGCCGGCAGACCGGCGCCGGGATCAAGGTTTTTCGTCATCATATTCACTCCGGCTTTCTCCGGACATCAGCACGCGAGGCCGCCATCACATCAAAAGCCCTGCCGCGGTGACGACGCTCTGGGCGATGTCGGACATCTTCTTTTTCTCGTTCATCGCCGTCTGGCGCAGCAGTGCAAATGCCTCTTCCTCTGACAGGCCGCGCATCTTCATCAAAATGCCCTTGGCGCGCTCCACCACTTTGCGTTCCTCGAGAGCCGATTTGGCATCGGCAAGTTCGCGCTGTAGCCGGCTGAAGGCATTGAAGCGGCTGACCGCCATATCAAGAATGGGTTTGACGCGCTCCTTCTTCAACCCGTCAACGATGTAAGCCGAGACGCCTGCATCCACTGCGGCCTCGATGGAGGCCGTGTCTGAACGGTCGACAAACATGGCGATCGGCCTGCCGACAGTGCGCGTCAGTTGAAATAGATGCTCCATCATGTCGCGATTGGGGTTTTCGATATCAATGATGATGACATCGGGCCGCAGTGTATCGATGATTCTCGCCACGCCTTGAACTTCGTGGATGACCGTCACGCGCGCATGACCAGCCTCCCGCAGCCCCTCTTCGATGATGGAGGCGCGAATGGTGTTTTCATCGATCACAAGAATGGTCAGGTCGAGCCGGCTCATGCGCTATTTATGACGCAACGCAGCAAAGCGGACAAGCTTAAAAGGCAATTTATTAGGCATTTTGTAAAAATGACTAAATAATGGTCTTGTTGCTTTATATATGTGCAGCCGCCTGATTTCCCCGGGGTTTCGAAAGAGATCGCGGCATCCATGCGCCTTGCCGTTGGCTGCGCTACCTATGCCTGAGTATAATGCACCGCCCGGCCGCGCACTGTTATCG
Organism: Rhizobium sp. P1_E6; assembly: GCF_056405875.1. NCBI lineage: Bacteria > Pseudomonadati > Pseudomonadota > Alphaproteobacteria > Hyphomicrobiales > Rhizobiaceae > Rhizobium > Rhizobium sp. P1_E6. The sequence goes on from NZ_JBFUBG010000016.1 coordinate 47,697, forward strand.
TCCGGCTGTCTCGAAGACGGAGAGCTGACATGAGCGACAAGCGTCCTGATGGTGTTGAGGAATACGGGCATCCCGCAGGCGGCTGGGATGCTCTGAAAGCGGTGGCGAAAACGCTGAAGCATCAGCAGATCGTCGCGCAGGGCAGCACGACCCTGCTCAAGGCAAACCAGCCGGACGGATTCGACTGTCCTGGCTGCGCCTGGCCCGATCCGAAGCACACCTCGTCCTTCGAATTCTGCGAAAATGGTGCAAAGGCGATCACATGGGAATCGACTGCCCGCCGTGTCGCGCCGGAATTCTTTGCCGAACATACGGTCTCGGAGCTTTGGGAATGGATCGATCACAAGCTCGAAGACCAGGGTCGGCTGACGCACCCGCTGAAATACAACGGTACCACGGATAAATACGAAGCCATCGAATGGGATGACGCCTTCAACTTGATCGGCGCAGAGCTGAACAAGCTCGCCAGCCCGGACGAGGCTGAGTTCTATACTTCCGGCCGTGCTTCGAACGAAGCTGCATTCCTCTACCAGCTTTTTGTACGCGCCTATGGCACCAACAACTTCCCCGACTGTTCGAACATGTGCCATGAGGCAACGAGCGTCGGGCTGCCGTTGTCGCTTGGTGTCGGCAAGGGCACGGTGACACTTGAGGATTTCGATCATGCCGATGCCATCTTCAGCTTCGGCCACAATCCCGGAACGAACCATCCGCGCATGATGACGACCTTGCATGAGGCATCGCGCCGCGGCGTGCCCATCATCGTCTTCAATCCGCTGAAGGAGCGGGCGCTCGAGCGTTTCGCGGCGCCGCAAAATCCGGTGGAGATGGTGACCTTTTCCTCGACACGCATCGCATCGGCCTATCACCAGCTCCGCACCGGTGGCGACCTCGCAGCTCTCAAGGGTCTGATGAAACTGATCTTCGAGCGCGATGAGGCCGATCTTGTCGCTGGTGGCGAGGGCGTTCTGGACAGGGCCTTTATCGCCGAACACACTGTCGGCATCGATGCCCTGAAAGAGGATCTCGCCGCCGCGCGATGGGCCGATATCCTCAGTGTCTCCGGTCTCACCATGGAAGCGCTGAACAGCGCCGTCGATGTCTATCTCAGCGCCCGCAATGTCATCCTCTGTTACGGCATGGGCATCACCCAGCACGCGAACGGAACGGCGAATGTCCAGCAGCTTGCCAATTTCCTGATGCTGCGCGGCAATGTCGGCCGCCCCGGCGCCGGTCTCTGCCCTCTGCGTGGTCATTCCAACGTTCAGGGCGACCGGACTGTCGGCATTACCGAAATTCCGAACAAAGCGCTGCTCGACGGCATGGAACGCGCCTTTGGTTTCCGTCCCCCTGCAGAGAAGGGCCATAATGCGGTCGAGGCCATCGAGGCGATCGCTGCCGGCAAATCGAAGGCGCTGATCTGCCTCGGCGGCAATCTGGCTGTCGCCATGTCCGATCCTGACGTCACCTTCAAGGCCATGCGCAAGCTCGATCTCGCCGTCCATATCGCGACCAAGCTCAACCGCTCGCATCTCTTGATGGCAAAGACCTCGATCATCCTTCCCTGCCTCGGACGAACAGACCTTGACACGCAGGCATCAGGGCCGCAGTCGGTGACGGTCGAAGATTCCATGTCGATGGTGCACGCCTCGCGCGGCTTCCTGAAGCCGCCGGGTGAGTTATTGAAGTCTGAGCCGGCCGTCATCGCAGGCATTGCAATGGCCACATTGGGCACAAAATATAGCATCGACTGGAGCGGGTTGATCTCCAATTACGACCGCATCCGCGACAAGATAGAATTGGTGTTCCCGGACTTTCACGAATTCAATAGCCGTGTCCGCGTTCGCGGCGGCTTCCGGCTCGATGTTCCCGCTTCTTACCGCGTCTGGAAGACGGCGAGCGGAAAGGCAACCTTCCTCGTCGCCCCCGGTCTCGACGAAGATCCTCGCCTGAAGGACCCGACGACACTGGTGCTGACGACGCTGCGCAGCCACGACCAATACAACACGACGGTCTACGGCCTCGACGATCGCTATCGCGGTATCTTCGGCCGCCGTGATGTCATCTTCATGAGCGGTCAGGATCTTGCTGAACGGGGCCTGCGTGACGGAGACCGGATCGATATCCGCTCAGCCACCCGCAACGGGGGTGGGAAAACCGTCATCGGTTTCACGGTTGTCGAGTATAATATCCCCTTCGGTTCGGTGGCCGGCTATTATCCGGAAATGAATGCGGTGATCGCGCTCGATCACTATGACCGCAAGTCGGGCACGCCGAGCTACAAGGGGGTTCCGGTCACGATCTCTAAGAGCGAGGCCCAAGCTGCTGCCTGATGGTTATGCCTGTACTTTCGCGGGCGATGACTTCGAAGCCAAGATCGATCTGGCTCGGCGGCTGGCGGCTCGTCGAATTGAGGGCCGCCAGTACCTTTTCGGCGGCAAGTTTGCCCGTCTCGAAACGCCTCGTCACGATCGACGAGAGGGAGGGTGACGCACAGGCAGAAAATTCCAGATCATGAAAACYGATGATGGCGATATCGTCAGGCACGCGGATGCCGCGCTTGCGGCACTCCTGCATGGCGCCGAGCGCCACGTTGTCGTCGGTGCAGAAGATCGCTTCCGGGCGGTCGCCACGTTCATGCATCAGGGCCAGGAGATCGGAGCCGAGCGCAACCGAGCTGTGCCGCGGTCGCTGGGTGACGATCTCAAGGTTCTCCAGGCCCGCTTCCTGCATTGCCAGGCGATAGCCGTCGAAGCGGGACTGGGAACGATGGTCGAGATTGCCCGCCAGAAAGGCAATACGCTTGAAGCCGCGGTCGATGAGATGCTGCGTTGCCGCCTGCCCAGCGCGATCTTGCAGCATGCCGATATTGAGGTCGATCGGATCCGGCGACAACTCGAATGTCTCGACAACGGGCAAATGCGCCCGCATCAGAAGCTGATGGGCAAGCGGTGTATGATGAATGCCGGCGATGATGATCGCTTCGACCCGTTGGCCGAGCAGTACCTTGACGGCATTTTCCTCTTCCTGCTCGGAATACCGGCTGTTGACGACGATGACCTGAAAGCCCGCCCCGACAAGCACGTCATGCAGAGCAAAGAGATATTCGGCAAAGATGACGTTATAGAGCGTCGGCACAATGACGCCGATTGCGTGCGTGCGCGACGAGGCAAGCCGGCTGGCCGCAATATTCGGCACATAGCCGAGTTCCTGGACGGCGGCATTGACACGCCGCCGCAGCGCTTCCGAGACCGCGTCGGGCTTGCGAAGTACGCGTGAAACTGTGATCGGGCTGACGCCGGCCAAAGTTGCCACATCGTCCAAAGTTACTCTTCGCATGTGCTCTCGCTCTATACAACAAAGTCGTGCGGATCTGTAATTTATCTCGCAGTTGCGAAATATTGTTCTTTGAATTTGCAGTTGACAGCGCTAGCAAATCCGATTTGACAGCGCTGTCAACTATGTTACGCTAAAATTGCACCGGAAAGGATGGGATGGAACCTTCCGGGAATCAGCATGCCAATAAGACTTTGTGGAGAGGCGGCTCGGTCCGCCCGAGGGAGGAGATATTCAATGCTCAAGGTGAAGAAAGCGAAAATGGCACGTGTCGCCGCGTTTTCGGCGTCGGCGTTTGCTCTGCTCTGCAGCACGGCCATGGCGGAGCCAAAGGTCGTGTCCGGCCCCGCCGCCGATCCGAATTGCATGGTTCCGTGGTCGGCCGAAACCCAGTTCTTGCAATATCCGAAGAAGGATGGTCGTTACCGCATCGCGCTTGCCAACGGCTATATCGCCAACACCTGGCGCATCCAGATGGTGCAAACGGCAAAGGCCTACGCTGCCCAGCCGGATGTCGCCGCCAAACTCAAAGAATTCAAGGTTGTGTCGACCGGCGAGGACGTTCCGGCCCAGATTTCGGCGATCAACAACTTCATCGATGCCGGTTATGATGCCGTCGTCGTCAACGCCCAGAACCCGACAGCCTTCGGTCCGGTCATCAAGCGCGCCAAGGAAGCCGGCGTCGTTCTTGTCGCCTTCGACAATATCCTCGACACCAAGGATGCGATCAACGTCAATGTCGACCAGAAGGGCCTCGGTGTCATCTGGGCCGACTGGCTGGTGAAGCACCTGCCGCAGGGTGGCAAGATCCTCGAAGTGCGCGGCGTTGCTGGAACTTCGGTCGATACGGATCGCCATAACGGCATCCACGAGACGCTGGACGCTTCCGGCAAGAAGTTCACCGTGACTGAAGTCGTCGGCAAGTGGGACGACGGCGTGGCCCAGAAGGCAACGGCCGATGCGATCGCTACCAATGGTCCGTTCGATGGCATCACTGCCCAAGGCGGTGACACCGGCGTCGTGCAGGCGATGATCGATGCGAAGCATGCTTTCGTGCCCTTCGGCGGTGAGACGGAGAACGGCTTTCGCAAATTCTGCGCGGCCCATGCTGGCGACGGTCTGAAATGCTCGTCGGCCGGTACCGGTCCGGCGCAGGTCGCCGTCGCTATCAAGACGGCCATCGCCGCTCTTGAAGGCGAAGTCGTGCCCCAGGCCGTTAAGCTGCCGACGGCACTCGTTTCGGATCCCGATTTCAAGGAAGGTGAGGATTATTACCCCACCCAATCCGACAACTTCTTCGTCGGCAACGCCTTCCCGACCTGCGGTATCAACTTCACCGCACAGGAGATCATGGGGCAGTCCAAGGAAAACCAGTAATCCCCACCATCCGGACCTGACTGCGGGCGCTCGCGCCCGCAGTCTTGATCTCGACGCGACCGAATGGAGGCTGGATGCATGACCCTTTCCGAACCGCTTCTGCGCCTGGAAGGCATATCGAAACGCTACGGCGGCGCGATTGCGCTGAAGGAAGCCAATATCGCAGTCCGCCCGGGCGCGATCCATGCCGTGCTCGGGGAGAACGGCGCCGGTAAATCAACCCTCATCAAGATCATGGCAGGGGTAGTCGCGCCTGATGAGGGGCGCATGCTGCTTGACGGGAGCGAGGTCTCCTTCGCCTCGCCGGCTGCCGCCAATGCCGAGGGCATCGTCTGCGTCTTCCAGGAACTGTCGCTCATTCCCGATCTGTCGGTGGCCGACAACATCGTTATCAGCAATCCGCCGCTTCGTTTCGGCATGATCGACCGCAACAGGCAGCGTCAGATTGCTGAAGCTGCGCTGGCCCGTGCCGGAGCGGCCGATATCCATCCCTCGTCCCTTGTCAAGGACCTGCCGCTTTCCCGTCGGCAGATGGTGGAGATTGCCAAGGCTCTTGCGCGCAAGCCGCGGTTGATGATCCTCGACGAGGCGACCTCGGCGCTAACCCAGTCGGATGTCGAGAAGGTCTTTGGCGTGCTGAAGCAACTGCGTGCCGAGGGCATGGCGCTGATCTACATTTCCCATCGCATGCACGAGATTGCCGAGCTCGCTGATGACTGCACGGTCTTTAGAAACGGCCGCAGCATCGAATCCTATCCTGCCGGCACCAAGACGGACCAGCAGGTTGTGGAACTGATGATCGGACGCGAATATACCAATGTCTTCCCACCCAAGCCGCTGCGATCGAGGGCACATGCGCCGGTGCTCTCCTGCCGCAATCTCTCTTGGGAAGACCGGCTTTCCGGGATCAATTTCGATGTGCGGCCCGGCGAAATCATCGGGTTCGGCGGGCTGGACGGGCAAGGGCAGCGCGAATTGCTGCTGGCGCTTTTCGGTGTGCTGCGCGACCTGAAAGGCGAGGTGGCGGTCAATGGCCGACCGGTAAGGTTGAAGAGCCCAGGTGCTGCGAAATCAGGCGATATCTCCATGGCGCTGATTCCGGAGGACCGCAAGACCGAGGGCCTCATGCTCCCCATGACGGTGCGCGAGAACCTGTCGATCGCCGCACTCGACCGCGTTTCACGCAATGGCGTGATCGACCGGGCCGCGGAGCTTCGCGAGATAGACGAGCTGTTGAAGCTTCTAGCGATCAAGGCCGCGACGATCGACATGCCGGTCGCTTCGCTGTCAGGCGGCAACCAGCAGAAAGTCGTGATCGCCAAATGGCTGATGAACCGCCCGCGCATCATTCTGCTCAATGATCCGACCCGCGGCATCGATGTCGGCACAAAGCAGGAGATCTATGCTTTGCTGCGCAAGCTTGCCGACGCGGGCGCGGCCATCATCTTCTATTCGACGGACTATGACGAACTGGCCGGATGCTGCGATCGCGTGCTCGTCATGTATGATGGCAGCATCGTGCGCATCCTCGAGGGAGACGAGATTACCGAGCGCGAGCTGGTGAGCGCCGCCCTCAACATCGGCGCCGGCCAAGCGCAGCAAAGGATAGCCCAATGAGCAGGCAGGCGGGCGGCGAATGGCGGTACTGGTACGTTCAGCAGAAGGGTACGCTCTTTGCAGCGCTTCTCTTCATCCTGATGTTCATCATCTATGTCTCGAACCATCCGGCCGGCTTCACGCCGAATGTGGTGCAGACGGCCGCCAACAAGGCGACACTGCTCGCTTTCGTGGCGATGGCGCAATGTTTCGTGGTCATCACATCGGGCATCGACCTTTCGGTCGGCATGATCCTCATCCTGTGCAATTGCCTTGCCTCATGGCTCGTCGTCGGCACGCCGCTGCAGACTGGGTTGGGTGTCGTGGCCGTACTTTTGACCGGTCTCGCCTGCGGCCTGCTGAATGGGCTCGTCATCATCTTCGGTCGATTGCAGCCGATCGTCACAACGATTGCGACCAGTGCGGTCTTTTACGGATTGGCGCTGCTGTTGCGGCCCACACCCGGCGGCTCGGTCAATGAAGATCTCGCCGATGTGTTTACCTCGAAACTTTTTGGCGTCATCCCTGCAAGCCTCGTCGTGCTCGCGCTTGTCGTCCTGGTGATCTGGGTGCCGTTCAGCCGTTCGGTGCTCGGCCGCACCGCCTATGCGGTCGGCTCGGCGGAAAACGCCGCTTACATGTCGGCCATGCCGGTGAAACGGGCGAAGCTCGCCGCCTATGGGCTGGCGGGGCTGCTTTCAGCGATCGGCGGGCTTTACCTGACCTTCTTTTCCTATACGGGCGAGGCAGCTTTTGCGAGCGGCAATGCCTATACGCTCTATTCGATCGCGGCAGTGGTGCTGGGCGGCGTTTCGCTGGCGGGTGGCAAGGGAAGCGCCGTCGGTGCCGTCTTCGGTGCGCTGGCCTTCCGCACCATCGGCGACCTGCTGTTCGTCTTCGATCTCGATCCGCTCTGGCAGCCGCTCTTCCAGGGAGTGGTGCTGATGCTGGCAGTCAGTATCGGCTGCATCGGCCTGTCGCGGGTCCGCAATCGCCTGGAGTGGTTCCAATGAGCGAGGATGCTTCCACCATGCGGCAAATTCCCGTGCCCGCCCGGCTGCGCGGTGTCGATCCGGCGGTGGCGATCGCCTTTGGCTGTATCATCCTGCTGCTTCTCGGTGGTTCGCTCTATTCCTCCAACTTCCTGTCGCCGGATTACCTGCTGCAGCAGTTGAAGGTGGCTTCCTTCCTTGGTGTCATCGCAACCGGCATGATGGCGGTCATCCTGCTCGGGCAGATCGACCTGTCGGTGCCATGGGTCGTGACGACAGGGGCGATGATGGCCTGCGCCGCCACTGCTTACGGAACGACGGGTGCGGTTCTCGCAATCCCATTCGGCATTCTCTGTGGTGCTGCGATCGGTCTCGTCAATGGCATCGCGGTTGCCTATCTGCGCATTCCCTCGATGATCATCACGCTTGCAACCAATGCCGTCGCGCAAGGCTTGATGGTCGTCTATACCGGCGGTTTCTCACCGCAGGATTCGGCTTCTGCCGCCATGCGCTTCCTGGCAACCGGCTATGCCATACCGGGGCTTCCGAATGGCGTTCTGGTGTGGTTGGCCGTCGGCCTGCTTGCCGTCTTCCTGCTAACGCGAACGACTTTCGGCAGGGCGCTCTATGCAATCGGCAATCGCGAGCGCGCCGCGTATATGTCCGGCATCAACACTCGCAGGATCACCCTGCTGGCCTTCATCATGTCAGGTGGGCTTAGCGCGCTCGGCGGCGTGCTTCTCGCCGGCTACGCCTCGAAAGCATCCCAATCCATGGGTGACGCCTATCTCTTGCCCTCGATCGCGGCCGTGGTGCTTGGCGGCACACATGTGCTCGGCGGCAAGGGTTCCTATCTCGGAACCGTGGCCGGCGTCATCTTGATCACCCTTCTCCAGTCGATTCTCTCTGTCATGCAGATCGAGGAAGCCGGTCGCCAGCTCATCTATGGGGCGGTCATCATCGGCATGTTGCTGCTTTACGGGCGGCAGAAGGTCTCGTGACGAAACTCAGTACTTCGCTTCATCTAGGCGTTCGATTGCCTTGACGTGTTCGACCGATAGACGATTCGGGTCGAGGCTGCAGGCGAGGTAGGTATCGACGATCGCTCAGGCTGGTTCGGGGCCGACCACCCATGCATCCACGGTGGTGATGACTTGGCGGCGCGCTCGGCAGAATAGGTATCGTGGGTCAGCGCCGCCAGGATGCTCGTTAGCAGAAATCGACACGCCGACGCCCGTTCCGCAGAAGAGCAGGGCGCGATCATAATYGCCGTCGATAATCTCTTTGCGCTACGTCAGCATGATGTTCCGCAAGCCCTCTTTCCCGTCGTGATATCGCTCTTAGCCCCGCAATTGCTGGGTTTTCGGCACCGTTCCTGGCTCTCTGGCACCCTGACATTTAAGTGATTTCATATCGCTTGACATTTGTCGAACGCGAGTCGAATATTGTCAGTATCGACATTCGGGCGGAGGTTTCCTGATGTCGAATGGCGCGTTGGAATTTGCTCGCCAGACGTATGCGTGGAGGAGACTGACGTGGAATTTCTGCTGGAAGTGGAAGGGCTCAAGAAGTCCTTTGGCGGTGTCGCAGCCCTGCGCGACGGCCGCTTCCAACTTCGCGCCGGCTCGGTCCATGCGCTTTGCGGCGGCAATGGCGCGGGCAAGTCCACATTCCTGAAAATTCTGATGGGCATTCACAAGCGCGATGCCGGTTCGATCCGCAGGCGTGGCCAGGAGGTGGATTTCTCCAGGCCGGCTGATGCGCTCGCGTCCGGTATTGCCATCATCGAGCAGGAACTGAGCCCGGTTCCGCACATGACGGTTGCCGAGAATATCTATCTCGGCCGCGAGCCGTCAGCCCGTTTCGGCGGCATCGATTTCCGCACCATGAACCGCGCGGCGCAGAGGCTGCTCGATGGGCTGGAATTCGATATCCGTGCAAACCAGTACATGATGAACCTTTCGGTCGCGCAGATGCAGCTGGTGGAGATTGCCAAGGCGCTCAGCCACGATGCCGAAGTCATCTTCATGGACGAACCGACATCGGCCATCGGCGAGCGTGAGGCCCAGCAGCTCTTTGCGGCGATCCGCCGCTTGCAGGCGCAGGGACGCGGTATCGTCTACGTTTCGCACCGCCTTTCGGAAATCTTCCAGATCGCTGATTCCTACACGGTCTTCCGCGACGGTTCCTTCGTCGGTGCCGGCGCCTTGTCGGAGATCGACCGGCCGAGCTTGATCCGCATGATCGTCGGGCGGGAACTTGCCGAAGAATACGTCAAGACCAATACGCCGACACCGCAGATCGGTCTGGAGGTCAGTGCGCTTTCGTGCCCGAACAAGATCGAGGACATTTCCTTCGCCGCCCGTAAGGGCGAGATCTTCGGCATATACGGGCTGATGGGCTCCGGGCGCACGGAGATTTTCAACTGCCTTTTTGGGCTCGAAAAACCGTCTGCGGGGCGCATCTCGGTCGATGGTGCGGCGATCTCGGTTGCAAAGCCATCGGATGCGATGGCCCATGGTCTCGCGCTGGTAACCGAAGATCGAAAGCAGACGGGGCTCAATCTCTCCGATTCCGTTCGCGCCAATATCTGCATGGCAAGCCTGCCTGAACTGAGCCCAGCCTTTTCCATGGATCATGCAAAGGAAGTGGATGCCAGTAAGCGCATGCGCGAGCAATTTCAGATAAAGGCAGCGCGCGACACCATGCCGGTATCAGGCCTTTCCGGCGGCAACCAGCAAAAGGTCGTTCTCGGCAAATGGTTCCTGCGCAACCCCAAGGTCCTGCTGCTGGATGAGCCGACACGCGGCGTCGATGTCGGCGCCAAGCGGGAAATTTATCGCATCATCTGCAACTTCGCCGAAGGCGGCGGCACCGTGGTGATGATCTCATCGGAAATCGACGAAGTTCTCGGCATGTCGGACCGCATCATGGTGATGCGCGGCGGCAAGAGCGCCGGAATATACAGCCGGGAGGAGACGAATGCCCAATCACTCGTCCACTTATCAACCTGACCAGGGTCAGGGCGTTCGTCCGGCAGCAGAGGAGCAGGCAGTGTCAGTGAGTGAGAACAAAAGTGCGGGCGGCTGGTTCAAGACCGAGCAGCGCCGTTTGATCGTGCAGGAATACGGCATCTTCCTCGCCTTCCTGCTTCTGGTCGTTATCCTGTCGTTCTCGAATGAGTTCTTCCTGACCGGCGGCAATATTTCCAACGTTCTGCTGCAGACGTCCATCAACGGCGTGCTGGCGATCGGCATGACCTTCGTGATCCTGACGCGCGGCATCGACCTGTCGGTCGGTTCTGTCGTGGCACTCGCCGGCATCGTCAGCGCCAGTTTTGCCACCACTTCGGAAACGGCCGGCGTCATCGGTTCGCCCTATCCGGTCGCTATCGGCCTGCTGGTCGGTGTCCTGGTCGGTGTTGTCTGCGGCTCGATCTCCGGCGCGATCGTCTCGCGCTTCTCGGTGCCTGCCTTCGTCGCCACGCTCGGCATGCTTTCGGCTGCCCGCGGCATGACGCTGATCTATGGTGGCGGCCGTCCGGTTCCCGCACTCACACCCGCCTTCCGCTGGATCGGCACCGGCGATGTGTTCGGCCTTCCTGCTCCGGTCATCGTGCTTGCGGTCGTGTTTGCGGTCTCCTGGTGGATCCTCAACCGTACGCGGTTCGGCCGCTATATCTACGCCGTCGGCGGCAATCCGCATGCGGCCAAGACCTCGGGCATCAATACGGGTCGTATCCGCTTCACCGTCTATGTGATCTCCGGCGGCCTCGCAGGGCTTGCAGGTATCCTGCTCAGCGCCCGCACCGGTTCGGGCCTGCCGCAGGCCGGCGTCGCTTATGAGCTGGATGCGATCGCGGCAGTCGTCATCGGTGGCACGAGCCTTTCCGGCGGTGTTGGCCGCGTGACGGGAACATTGATCGGCGCGCTCATCATCGGCGTCATGAACAACGGTCTCGATCTGATGGGCATCCAGTCCTACTACCAGCAGGTCCTGAAGGGTGCGCTGATCGTCGGCGCCGTCATGCTCGACCAGAAACGAAATTTCGGAGCCTGAGCTCATCAGCAGAAATTCGGGGCAGGCGCTTCGTTCGCCCCGTCCGACAGGCAAGCCATGCCGGCAGCCTAAACCCAAAGTGGAGGAGAATTAAAATGAGAAAGCTTCTGATTGCGCTTGCTTCGGCAACGGCGCTGCTGGCGACGTCCGCCGCAGCCCAGGAAAAGATCAAGATCGGCGCAGCACCCTACGGCTTGAATGCGGAGTTCATGCAGATCTGGACCGCAGCCCTGCAGGATCACCCGGCCGTCAAGAGCGGCGAGGTCGAACTGACGGTCTTCGATGGCCGCTATGACGCATTGGTCCAGCAGGACCAGTTCAAGACGATGATCACGCAGAAGTACAACGCTATCATTTTTGCGCCGATCGATGTCGACGCAGGTGCATCTGCCGTTCAGTCCGCCGTCGATGCCGGCATTCCGGTCATCGGCTCCAACACCCGCGTCAATTCCGACCAGCTGACGTCCTATGTCGGTTCCGACGACACGGTTTCCGGTTATCTCGAAGCCAAGAGCGTGCTGGACAAGATCGGCTGCAAAGGCAATGTCGTGATCATCGAAGGTCCCGTCGGCCAGTCGGCACAGATCCAACGCCTGCAGGGCAACAAGAAGGCTTTAGCCGAATGCCCTGACGTCAAGGTTCTCGAAGACCAGACTGCAAACTGGTCGCGCGCCGAGGCCCAGACACTGATGGAAAACTGGCTGACGTCGCACCCGAACCAGATCAACGGCATTATCGGCCAGAATGATGAAATGGCGCTCGGTGCCATCGAGGCGATCAAGGCTGCCGGCCTCGACGTCAAGAGCTTCGCCATCGCCGGTATCGACGGCGTCACAGATGCGCTACGGGCTGCCAAAGCCGGTGAGATGACCTCGATCCTTCAGGATGCCCGTGCCCAGGCGCAGGGCGCTCTGGATCTGGCGATCTACAATGCCAAGAAGGGCGATTATAAGCCGGAATCCGATATCTGGACCACCTACAAGGATATGCCGTGGAACGACGGCAAGGATAAGACCTATAATGTCCCGTGGACCCCGGTGACGGCTGAAAACGTCGATAAGCTGCTTTCCACCCGCAAGTGATCCTCCCTGGGGCGGGAGGAAGATCCCGCCCCATATCCCGACAGGTTGAGAAGAAAGCCATGACTGATTCAAAACAGGTTGATCTGAACTTTTCCCTGAGCGGCAAGGTCGCTCTGATCACGGGCGGTGCGTCCGGCATCGGTAGCGCCATCGCATCCGCCATGGCCGCGAAAGGCGCGATTGTCGGCGTGGTCRACATCAATGAATCGGTCGCAAAGGCCAAGGCCGACGAACTCGGTAACGGGGCGAAATCATTCGTCTGCGACGTATCGAACCCGCAATCCGTCGAAAAAGTGGTTGCCGATGTGGTGGCCGCGTTCGGTCACATCGACATTGCCGTCAACAGCGCCGGCGTCGTCATGCTCGCGCCTGCAGAGGAACTCAGCCTTGATGCGTGGGACAAGACCATCGCCATCAATCTCAAGGGCACGTTCTTGATTTCTCAAGCTGCCGGCCGCGCCATGATCAAGGCGGGCAGGGGCGGCAAGATCATCAATATGGCGTCCCAGGCCGGCACTGTCGCCATCGATCAGCATGTTGCCTATTGTGCCTCGAAGTTTGGCGTCATCGGTCTTTCCAAGACGCTGGCTGCCGAATGGGGAAAGCACGGCATCAACGTCAACACGATCTCTCCGACCGTCGTCCTGACCGATCTCGGCAGGAAGGCATGGGATGGCCCGCGCGGTGAGGCGCTGAAACAGCGTATCCCATCCGGACGCTTCGCGTTCCCCGAGGAAATTGCGGCGGCGGCGGTATTCCTGGCGTCTAACGGCGCCGATATGATCAATGGCGCGGACCTTCTGGTCGATGGCGGCTACACCATTATCTGACGCGCAGTAGATAGGAGTTATAATGCAGCGGTTTATCAATAATCCGGATGAGGTCGTCGAAGATACGGTCAAGGGTTTCGTCAAGGCCCATGCCGACATCGTCAGGCTATCCGCACAAAATTCCCGTGTCATCACCGCCCGTCACACGCCGGTCGCCGGCAAGGTCGGCGTCATCACCGGCGGCGGTTCGGGCCATGAGCCCGCCTTCATCGGTTATACTGGCCGCAATATGTTGGATGCTGTTGCCGTTGGCGAACTCTTTTCCTCGCCGACCGCAAAGAGCTTCCTCGATGCCGCCCGCGAGGCGAATGGCGGCAAAGGTGTCGTCTGCCTTTACGGCAACTATGCCGGCGACAATATGAATGTGAAGATGGCGATGAAGCTTGCCGCGAAGGAAGGCATCGAAATCGCCACCGTCGTCGCCAACGACGACGTCTGTTCAGCAGGCCCCGAGGAGCGTGAAAAGCGCCGCGGCGTTGCCGGCGAAATCTTCATGTGGAAGTGCGGCGCGGCTAAGGCTGCCGAAGGTGCTAGCCTCGAAGAGGTGCGGGCGACCGCGCAGAAGGCGATCGATAATTGCCGTTCGATCGGCGTCGGCCTCGGCCCCTGCACACTGCCCTCCGTCGGCCATCCGAATTTCGTGATCGAACCGGGTACGATGGAAGTCGGCATCGGCCATCATGGCGAGCCCGGCGTGCGGGTCGAACCGCTGAAATCGGCCAAGGAAGTCGCCGAGGAGATGGCCAGGATCGTTCTCGATGACCACCAGCTTGCCGCAGGAACGGAGGTGGCAATCATCGTCTCTGGTCTCGGCGCCACGCCGCTCAACGAACTCTACATTCTTCATGATACGCTCGAATCTGAGATCACCGGACGCGGACTGAAGATCAGCAAGGTCTACATCGGCAACTATTTCACGTCGCTGGAAATGGTCGGCGCAACGCTGACGGTCATGGCACTGGATGATGAACTGAAGCGGCTACTGGATGTCGACGTTCAGTGCCCGGCGATGCTCTGAAGGAGGCAGGCAGAATGCAGCAATTTCAGAATGCCGGATCTGGCGATATCGTGCTCTCGGTCGCGAGCCTGATCATCGAGAATCGCGCCTACCTCAGCGAAATCGACGGCAAGATCGGTGATGGCGACCATGGCGTCAACATGGCCAAGGGATTCGGCATGGCTGCCGAACGCATCAAGGGGGCGGACATGTCGCTGGCGCAGGCCCTCGATACCCTCGGCACGGTCCTGATGACGGAGATCGGCGGGTCGATGGGGCCACTCTATGGCGTCATGTTCACCCAGTTCGCCGAAACCATTGAAAAGTCTGACGCCATCGATACCGCGACCTTCAGCACCATGCTGCACAATGGCCTCGACGGCATCAAGGCGATCGGCTCGGCCAAGGTTGGCGACAAGACGCTGCTCGATACGCTGGTACCGGCGATCACCGCATTCGATGCGGCTATCGGCAATGGCAAGTCCTTTGGCGAGGCGCTTGAGGCACTTGTCGCGGCAGCCGAAGCCGGACGGGACAGCACGCGCGATCTCGTGGCCAAGATCGGTCGCGCCAGCCGCCTTGGCGAACGTTCGCTTGGCGTGCTCGATGCGGGCGCAACCTCCTGCGCATTGATCCTGAAGTCGCTGTCTGATGGTGTGGAGACGAGGCTCCAGCCCGCTTGACAGATCGGGCTTTGGTGAGAGCCCGCGATCCTCCCTTGCATCACCGTCCCGGCCGCTGAGGCGGCCGGGAACAATCAGGCGAGGGCATGTTGAAAACTGCAGCTTTTACGCTCATCTTCGCCGTCGATTTGGATGAGGGAAACCAGGCAGGATGGTCGCAAAGACATCATCGGCACGAAAGAACGGTACGGCTGATATCGCGGCTGAGCCTATTCCGTTGCGCTACGGGGACGATCCCTACGTATGGGCGTGCTGGCTTTACTACGAAGACGGCATGACCCAGGGCGATATCGCCGAAACGATGGGTATTTCGCGGGCGACGGTGAACAGTTACCTCGCCGATGCACGCGCCCGCGGCATCGTCAATATTTCCATCGAGCCGGCGCGGCTAAGCTCGCTGACCATCGCTCAGGAGCTGAAGCGGCACTTCGGGCTGCACGACTGTCTGGTCGTGCCGAGCGACGACAATGCCCGTCCATTGATCGAACGGCTCGGCTCTGCGGGCGCCCAGGCGCTGCAGAAGATCCTGAAATCCGGCGACACGCTTGCGGTCGTCTGGGGGCGTACGATCATGGCGGTCGGCGAGCAGGCCTCCATATCGGGGCTGCAGGATATGACCGTCGTGCAGGCAACGGGTGGAACGAGCGCGACCTTCACTTATACGCCAGAGCTTTGCGCCGCGGCCTTTGCCGATGCCGTCGATGCCAAGCTCATCAATATTGCAGCACCCGCCATCGTCTCCAGCCCTGCGGTGCGCGACGTGTTCTTGCGTGAACCGCTGATCGACCGGCAATTCGAAGCGCTTTCGCAGGCAAACAAGGTGATCTTCGGTATCGCCTCCATGCGGCCGAATTCCACGATCCACACAAGCGGCTTTTTCGATTCCGTGTCCCTGCAGGAGTATCTCGCCAAGGATGCGACCGGCGTGGTGGCTGGCCGCTTCATCGACGGTCATGGACGCCTTGTCGCGGGGCCGCTGGACGACCGCACGGTCGGCATCTCCCTTGACCTGCTGAAGAAGATCAAGATGCGCATCGCCGTTGCAGGCGGTTTCGACAAGGTGCCGGCCATCCTTGCTGCGCTTCGCGGCGGCTATGTCAGTGTGCTCATTACCGATGCCGCCACCGGCCGGGGCATCCTCAATGCCGATGGTGTGACGGAGGTCGATCAGAAGCATTCGCAGCGGCCAAAGGTCGACAACGAGATCACCACGCCGCTGACTGGCTTCCGCACCCACATCAAGAAGTTCCTGAACGACCCCGACGATGTCGTCGAAGAAATGCTCGACGGCGTCGTCAAGGCGCATGCGCATTACCTTCGCCCGGTCGACAGTTCCAATCGGGCGCTCGTTGCCCGTTCAGGCCCGCGAGCCGGCAAGGTCGGTCTGGTCGTCGGCGGAGGGACGGGGCATGAACCGGCCTTTCTCGGCTATGTCGGCAAGGGGCTCGCCGATGCGGTCGCGGTCGGCAATATCTTCTCCTCGCCGCCGCCGGGGCCGATCCTGCAATGCGCCAAGGCGGCATCGGGCGGAGCGGGAGTACTCTTCGTCTATGGCAATTACGCCGGCGATGTCATGAATTTCGAGATGGCCGCCGAAATGGCCGCAGAGGACAAAATCGAGGTCCGTACCGTCGTGACGACCGACGACATCTCCTCCTCACCGTTGGAGGATCGGGACGGTCGCCGCGGCGTTGCCGGTAATTTCTTCATCTTCAAGGTCGCCGGTGCTGCCTGTGACCGCGGTCTTTCGCTCGATGCCTGCGAAGCAGTGACCCTCAAGGCCAATGCACGGACCTTCACCATGGGTGTTGCGCTTGAACCCAGTTCGCTGCCTCAGACGCGTCGCCATAACTTCGAGATCGGCCCTGATGACATCGAGATTGGCATGGGCATCCATGGCGAGCCTGGCGTGATGCGCGAGAAGATGATGAGCGCCGATGCCGTCGTCGACGTCGTCATGGACAGGATTTTTTCGGAGATGAAGGTTGTATCGGGAGATCGTGTCGCCGTGCTGGTCAATTCCTTCGGCGGCACGCCGCTGATGGAGCTCTATATTCTTTTCAGGCGTGTGGAACAGCGGCTGAGCGCAAAGGGCATCAAGATCGAGGCCAATTGGGTGGGGCATTATTGCACATCGCTCGACATGGTCGGAGCATCCATATCGATCCTGCATCTCGACCGGGAACTGACGGATATGCTGCACCATCCCTGCGATACGGCATTCCTCAGGGTCGTTAACTGAAAAAAATGGAAGACAGCATCCCAGGGGGCTGGGCTGCATGAATTGGGAGGATAATCATGCCGGCAAACGCGGCCCGCAGCCTCAGCAGGATGTTTCACCGGATATCGGTGGCGATTTCGGCTGAGAAAGACCATCTCTCCGATCTGGACGGGGCGATCGGCGATGCCGACCATGGCATCACCATGGCGCTTGGCTTCCAGGCGGTGAATGGCGAACTGGCAAAACACGACCTCGATGAAACGCTGCCGTCGGAGGTGTTTTCGATCGCAGCGTCCGCTTTTCTCGATGCCGTCGGCGCATCGACAGGGCCGCTCTATGCCACGGCCTTTCGCAAGGCAGCCCAGGTGCTGAAGCAGGACGAAACGCTGTCAGCCGCCGGGCAGGCGGCAATCGTCGAGGCGATGACATCAGGGATCAGGGACCGAGGCAAGGGCCAACGCGGCGACAAGACGATGCTGGATGCCTGGATCCCGGCAACCGAAGCCGCTGCCGCTGCCCGCGACCGGCAGGCGAATGTTTCGGACATGTGGCGCGAGATTCTCGAGGCTGCCGATACTGGTGCACGCTCCACGCGCTCCATGGTCGCCACCCGCGGCCGCGCCGCTCGTCTTGGGGAGCGATCCCTCGGACATATCGACCCCGGGGCCGCATCGGCCGTCATCATCATCRGGGCGATGAAGGACACATTCACGGAAAACGAGCCGGTGGAGTGATCCACCGGCTCCGGTCACTGCTTTTGACCTGACTACTTGCCGGCTGCCTCAGCAGCCTTCGCGATCACATCGGCGACCTTTTCCGGCTGAGACGCGAAGACGGCGTGGCTTGCCTTGATCTCGGTGACATCGCTTCCTGCCCGCCTCGCCATGTCGCGTTCGAGGTCGGGATTGATCGAACGGTCTTCGGTGGCGACGATCGTCCAGCTCTTCTTTGTCTTCCAGGCGGGATCGCTGACCTTGGCCGAGAAGGCCTCCTTGGAGGCGAAGACCTGCGACTTTGCGAGGAACGCAGCCTCGTCCTTCGGCAGGTCGGCGGCAAAGTCGCTGGCAAAGGCGGCAGGGTCGAGATAGAGGTATTTTCCGTCCTTCGTCTCACGAATATTCATGCCGCCGGCCGGCTTGGAACTCGCCAAGCTGATGAGGCTTTCACCCTGGTCCGGCTGGAAGGCCGCGACATAGACCAGGCCCGCGACATTGGGGCTGTTGCCGGCTTCGGTGATCACCATGCCACCGTAGCTGTGGCCGACGAGCAGGGTCGGGCCATCCTGCAGGTCAAGCACCCGGTTGGTTGCGGCGACATCATCGGCAAGCGAGGTGATCGGTTCCTGGACGATGGTGACGTTGAAGCCGCGGCCTTCGAGGATATCGCTTGCCTTGCGCCAGCCGGAACCATCGGCGAGTGCACCATGGACGATGACGATGTTTTTCACCTCGGCCGCCTGGGCAGCAAAAGCGATGGCACTGGTGGCAAAGGCAAGGGCGATAGTAGAAAAATACTTGTGTTTCATGGTCATTGCTCCTGTTGTTCAAGTAGAATGTGAGAACGAATGTCAACCGAATGTGAAGGCGTAGGCCTGGACGTCTGGATCGAGGAAATGGATCTCGAAGTTGCGTGCTTCCACGTCACCGGACTGGCGCACGAGCTGATAGAGTTTGGTCGATGTCACCGTTCCGTTTCCATCGGCATCGATATCGCTTCCATGGTCGGCGCCTGGCGCCTTGCCGTCGATCGTCACCTGGAAGCGGATCGGTTTGCCGTCAGCACTTGGGCCAAGAACGAGATGTAGGTCGCGGGCGCTGAAGCGGTAGGAGATTCCGCCGCCTGCCTGATCGAGGGTCGCCTCTTCGGCGCCGACAGTCCATTTGCCCGAAAGACCCCACTGGTTGAGACCCGGCTGCTTGACCGAATAGTCCCTGGTAGCATCGGCGCGCATGCTCTCGTTGGAGGCAAAGCCGGTGGCCTGCTTGTAGCCGATATAGGTCTCGCCGGAGCCGATGTCCTTCAGGTCCGGGCTCATCTCGGCGCCTTCGGCATCCGGCACGACCGGTGTGCTTGTCGCCATCTCGCTGCCAGCTTCGTGCAACAGGTCCTGGATCGCCTGCTCGGTCTGCCGGTAGTTGCCTTCGCCGAAGTGATGTTCGCGGATCTGGCCCTTGGCGTCGATCAGGTAATGGGCCGGCCAGTAGCTGTTATCGAAGGCACGCCAGATCTTGTAGTCGTTGTCGATTGCGACCGGATAGCCGATGTTGAAGTCGCCGATGGCCTTTTTGACATTGTCGATCTTCTTTTCGAAGGCAAATTCCGGGGCATGCACGCCGATCACAACCAGGCCCTGGTCTTTGTATTTTTCAGCCCAGGCGCGGACATAGGGGATAGTACGGATGCAGTTGATGCAGGAGTAGGTCCAGAAATCGACGAGTACGACCTTGCCACGAAGCTGTTCCATGGTCAGCGGTGGCGAGTTCAGCCATTCGACGGCGCCGTCAAGTGATGGCGCACGGCCTTCGACAGGCAGATCGCTATGGAAAGGTTTCTTCGCATCGGCAAGGCCGATCATCTTGTCGTTGCTTGCTACCTCGGACGATGCTCCATCGGTTGGCTTCACTTTCGCGGTGTCGAGAACGGCCTGTTCCAAGGATGCGGTGCTGGCATAGGAGAGCTGCGACAGCAGGCCGGTGTCGAGACCGAGTGCGATAACGACGACACCTGCAAGCACGGCAGCACCAAGGCCCTGACGAATTCGCTCGCTGACGCCAAGTGACTTCTTCATGCCGGCAAAGATCTTGCCGCCGACGGAGAGGGCGATTGCGAGCGAGGTAGCCGCACCCGCCGCATAGGCCAGCAGCAGGAAGGTCGTCTGCAGATTGGCGCCCTGAAGTGCCGCCCCCGTCAGCACGAGACCGAGGATCGGCCCGGCGCAGGGCGCCCAGAGCAGACCAGTCGCAATGCCGAGGATAAAGGCGCTCACCGTTGTCGGCGCAGAACCGGTCTTGCCGGAAGTGTTCAGCAGGCGATTGCCGAAATTGACGACCGGCTGGGTGACGAAGCTTGCAATACGCGGTGAAATCAGGCCGACGCCGAAGACGGCAAGCAGGGCCAGCGCGGCAAGACGGCCATATTCATTGGCGTTGATCGCCCAGCTGCCGCCAACGGCGGCAAGGGTCGCCACAAGTGCAAACGTGGCGGCCATGCCGATCAGCATGGGCAGCGTGCTGCGCAGGAATGGTTGTCCGGCGCGGGCAAAGACGAAGGGAAGAATCGGGAGGATGCACGGGCTGAATATGGTCAGCGCCCCTCCCAGATAGGCAATGATAAGAAGCGTCATCATCGTTTCCTTTGATACCGGGTTGTCAGGCTCTGGAGGGCGATGCGGCCCGACCAGCGATGGCGCCAATCTGGTCGAGGCGATGTATCTCGGATGTGTCCGGTTTCTCGGCAATATGTACCGAAGTGTAGGAAGCGCTCCGATGAGGGCTGCGCTATCTTCCATGGATAAGCGCTTCACCCAGCCGGGATCCCGCAAGAAGAGGGATGATCGGTGAATGAGGAGGATCAAATGACAGTCAGAGCTGAGACGATAAAGCTCAAGCGGGTCTATGCGGCCAGGGTGGATGCGGATGGCGCCCGACTGCTGGTCGATCTCATCTGGCCGCGCGGTCTCAGCAAGGAGCGTGCTGCACTGGCTGCGTGGCTAAAGGATGTCGCGCCAAGCAACGAGCTGCGCCACTGGTTCAATCATCAGCCTGATCGCTGGGAGGAGTTCCACCGGCGCTACACCGCAGAGCTTGAGCACAAAGAGGAAGAGCTGAAGCCCGTGACCGATTTCGTAAGGAAGGGCACGGTCACGCTGCTTTATGCCACCAGCGATGACGAGCACAACAATGCCGTGGTGCTCCGTGACTTCCTCATCCAACGGATTTTCGATTGAGAAGGCAGCCAATTGTATCAGAACGTATCCGGAAGGCCGGATGCTACATTCCCATGCAATTGAAGCGGATACCCGAAACATCGGGGATACATGCGCGCTGTTTTTTCCTTGCCATCAACTTGAAACGGAGAGAGCCAATGTCCAGCGAAATCAATCTTCAGCGTCGTCGTTTTTTCGGTGTTGCTGCCATGACCATGGCGGCGGTCGAATTCGGCCTGACCAGCGCCGCCGGTGCCCAGTCACAGGCTACCGCGCCCGCCATCACGGCAGGCTCGCATACGTCCTTTGCACCGCTGAAGCAGATCAAGGCTGGCGTACTTAATGTCGGCTATGCAGAAGCCGGTCCCGCAAATGGCCCAGTTGTTCTCCTTCTTCATGGCTGGCCCTACGACATCTACAGCTTCGTCGATGTAGCGCCTGCGCTTGCCGATGCCGGCTACCGGGTACTGATCCCCTATCTGCGCGGCTATGGCTCAACCGAATTCCTCTCCGCAAAGACACCACGCAACGGTCAGCAGGCTGCCATCGCCACCGATATTATCGCCTTCATGGATGCGCTTGACATCAAGCGTGCCGTGATCGGCGGTTATGATTGGGGCGGCCGCACCGCGGACATCCTGGCCGCTGTCTGGCCGGAGCGCTGCAAGGGCTTGGTCTCGGTCAGCGGCTATCTGATCGGCAGTCAGGAGGCGAACAAGAAGCCGCTTCCGCCGCAGGCCGAGCTGGCCTGGTGGTATCAGTTCTACTTCGCCACTGAACGCGGCCGCGAGGGGTATGAAGCCAACCGGCATGATTTCGCAAAGCTGATTTGGAAGCTTGCTTCGCCGCAGTGGAAATTTGATGACGCAACTTTCGACCGCTCTGCCAAAGCCTTCGAAAACCCCGACCATGTCGCGATCACCATCCACAACTACCGCTGGCGCCTTGGTCTTGCCAATGGCGAAAAGAAGTATGATGCATTGGAAAAGAAGCTCGCTGCTTTTCCTGTTATCACCGTACCGACCATCACCATGGAAGGCGACGCCAATGGCGCGCCGCATCCGGAGCCTTCGGCCTATGCCAAGAAGTTCACCGGCAGGTACGAGCATCGCAACATCGCCGGCGGCATCGGCCACAACCTGCCGCAAGAAGCACCGCAGGCCTTTGCGCAGGCCATCCTGGATGTCGATCGCTTCTAAAGCCTGCCTTGGCTGCCGCGAACGGAATTCTCTGTTTCGCGGCAGCCAATTCAGAGTCAAAACAGTAAGCAGTGAGTCTGCGTCTGAGATAACAATTCTGCTGCACGCCAACAGATAGAGGATCCGAAAGTCCTGCCATGGAGCACGTCGACCACATCCTGATCGTCGATGACGATCGTGAAATCCGCGAACTGGTTTCGAGCTATCTGAAGAAGAACGGGCTTCGGACGTCAGTCGCCGCCGATGGCCGCCAGATGCGCAGCTTTCTCGAAGGCAATACGGTCGATCTTATCGTGCTCGATGTCATGATGCCGGGCGATGACGGGCTCGTGCTCTGTCGTGAGCTGCGTGCCRGCAAGCACAAGGCAACGCCGATCCTGATGCTTACAGCCCGCAGCGACGAGATGGACCGCATCATCGGGCTGGAGATGGGCGCCGACGACTATTTGCCGAAACCCTTTGCTGCGCGCGAATTGCTGGCACGCATCAAGGCCGTCTTGCGGCGCACCCGCGCGCTGCCGCCGAACCTGCAGATTTCGGAGGCGGGACAGTGGCTTCGCTTCGGCGACTGGCGCCTGGATACGGTCGGCCGGCATCTTCTCGACAGGCAAGGAACGGAGATCGCACTGAGCGGCGCCGAATATCGGCTGCTGCGCGTCTTCATCGACCATCCGCAGCGAGTGCTCAACCGCGACCAACTCCTGAACCTCACACAGGGTCGAGATTCGGAACTTTTCGACCGCTCCATCGACCTGCTCGTCAGCCGCGTTCGCCAGCGACTGGGGGATGATGCCCGCGAGCCGACCTATATCAAGACGGTGCGCAGCGAGGGTTACGTCTTTTCCGTTCCGGTGGAGATTGAAGAGGCCAGGTCATGAGCGCGGGGGCTGCTCTTCGCTCCGGGTTCTGGCCGAGCACGCTGCGGGCTCGGCTTTTCTTCATTCTGCTGGCGGGCCTGGCGATTGCCWATGGCCTGTCCTTCACAGTCCTCTTCGTCGAGCGTTCCATGTCGGCCAAGGCCGTCATGCTCGGCACGCTCGAAAGCGATGTCGCGACCTCGATCGCCGTTCTCGACCGCCTGCCGGCGGATCAACGCAGCGACCTGCTCGATCGTCTCAGCCGCGGCAATTATCGTTTCGAACTTGGGCCGGGTCTGCCAGGCGTGCCCGACAATTCCAGCAAGGGCAGGGAAATCGGCGGCAGGATCGAAGAGGCGATCGGCGGCAACTATCCGATCCGCATGGAAACCATTCCAGGCGATATCAGCCGATTGCAGGCACATCTGACGCTGAGCGACGGAAGCCCGCTGACGATCGACATCACGCCGCGGCCTCCCATGCCGATTGCGGCATGGTTGCCCTATGTGCTTGCCATCCAGATGGCCTTGCTGGTGCTCTGCACATGGTTTGCCGTGCGTCAGGCGATCCGCCCGCTTGGCGCACTTGCGGCGGCGGCGGATGCGCTTGATCCCAACAAGAAAGGTCCGCCGCTCGCCGAGACTGGGCCTAGCGAGGTTGCGCATGCGGCGCGTGCCTTCAACGCCATGCGCGAGAGGATCGCCCACTATCTCGAAGAGCGAGTACAGATTCTCGCGGCGATATCCCACGACCTGCAGACGCCGATCACGCGCATGCGGCTGCGCGCCGACATGACTGACGATTCGCCCGAGAGAGACAAGCTGGTGAGGGATCTCAGCGAGATCGAACGGCTCGTGCAGGACGGCATCGCCTATGCCCGCAGCGCTCACGGCAATGGCGAGAAGTTTTCGCGCATCGACCTCTCATCCTTCATCGACAGTATCGCCTATGACTATCAGGACACCGGCAAGGCTGTCAGCGTCGTCGGTATCGTCCAGGGCATTGCGTCGACAAAGCCGCATGCGCTTCGCCGCATTCTCACGAATTTCGTCGACAATGCGCTGAAATTTGCCGGTGCTGCGGAAATCAGCGTTGAGCGGAAAGGCGAGGGGGATATTGCCATTACGGTGATGGATCGTGGTCCGGGCATTCCCGATGCCATGCTCGAAGCCGCCATGCAGCCCTTCTTCCGGCTGGAGCAGTCGCGCAATCGCGAGACCGGTGGCACGGGCCTCGGCCTTGCCATCGCCCAGCAGCTGGCAGCCTCGATCGGCGGCTCGGTGCGGCTCCATAACCGCGAGGGCGGCGGGCTCGCGGCCGAAATCACCATCCGAGCCAACTGATTTTTTCGCGGCATTTGTATGCGAAAATGTCCAGATAGACCGGTGCTACGCTTTGATACAGTTCGGCCGATTTCAGAAACATGCGGGATACGTCAGACCTCCAGAAACCACTCCGTCACAAGATGCCGCAGAGAGCGGCATGAACCAAGGAGTGCACTCATGACGACGATTGAAAAGGTTCTCTACACCGGCAAGACCCACACCACCGGCGGCCGGGACGGCTCCGCCCGCAGCAGCGATGCACAGCTTGATGTGAAGCTGTCCCCTCCCGGCAGTACCCATGCCGGCACCAATCCCGAGCAGCTTTTCGCCGCCGGCTGGTCGGCCTGTTTCATCGGCGCAATGGGCCTTGCTGCCGGCAAGCGCAAGTTCCGGCTTCCTGCCGATACCGCCGTCGATGCCGAAGTCGATCTCGGCATGACCGGCGAGGGCTACTTCCTTCAGGCCCGCCTGAACATCAGCTTGCCCGGCCTGGAGCCGGAAGTGGCCCGCGCTCTGGTCGAGGAAGCGCATCAGACATGCCCCTATTCGAAGGCGACGCGTGGCAATATCAATGTCGAGCTGAATCTCATCTAAGGCATTCAGTGCAAATGGGGCGCAGCTCGGCTGCGTCCGCGGAGGTTTCGATGAAAAGGGTCATCATCTGCATTTTGGCAGTAACCGTTCTTGCAGCTCCCTGCATCTACGACGTGTTCTCTAGCGAACCATCGCCGCTGCTGGGCCTGCTTGCGGCAGCCTCGGCAACGCCTGGATTCCTATAGTCATCGCGATCTGATATCGCGAGAAGCAGACATACAAGGCACCCGCCGAGAAACGGGTGCCTTGTCTTTTTCAACGGCTGATTTTCCCAGCGCATTGATGGTGGAGCTTATTTACTGCGCTCGTTTCGCAGGGCGAACAGAGCGTTGTTCTATCCGGCCAGCGACAGAGAAGATCAGCACATCGACGTCGGCATCGATGGTGGCCCCGTCCAGAAGCCGGACGACATCATCGATCCCTGATACCGGCTGTCCACCGATTGCGAGCAGATAATCACCCTCGCGAAGACCGGCCCGTGCGGCGGGGCCGCCGTCTTCGACACGACGCAGGCGAACGGTCGTGCGTTGTGAAACGCCGGCCTCGAGCGCGATGCGCCGATGCAGCTCGACTGTATCGGCCGCAATACCGATATATCCGCGGCGGACCTCACCGAAGCGCAGAATGTCAGAGACCACATGCTTGGCGGTGTTGGATGCGACGGCGAAGGCGATGCTCTGCGCCCCTTGGATGACGGCGGTGTTGACACCGATCACCTCACCCGACGACGAGACGAGCGGACCGCCCGAGTTACCGGGGTTGAGGGCCGCATCAGTCTGGATGATATCCTCCATCAGGCGTCCGCTGGCAGCGCGCATCGAGCGCCCGAGCGCAGACACCACGCCCGCCGTGACCGTCCATTCGAAACCGAGCGGATTGCCGATCGCGACAGCGATGTGCCCGCGCTTCAGCTTCTTCGAGTCGGCAAGCTGTGCCCAGGCTCCGGACCAGTCATTGGCCCTGATGAGGGCAAGGTCGGTATCCTCGTCGCGGCCAAGGACGCGGCCTTCGACAACCGCGCCGTCGGGTGTCTTGATGGTCACGGCTTTCGCATCGCCGACGACATGATTGTTGGTGACGACGAGGCCGTCAGGCGAAATGGCAAAACCGGAACCGTGTCCTGCCCGCCCGCCGACGCGTTCAATACGGCTGACAGCCGGGCCGACTGTATCAACGGCGTTCGACACCGTTTCGGAATAGGCATCCAGCAGCCCGGCATCGGATGACGGCTGAATGTCGCGATCAATGAATCCCATGAAATTTCCTCCGACGCCCGACGCGTCGATGTTGAGGACCGGCAGCGATTGCTGAAAGCGAAGGGCTGTCAGTTCGACAGTTGAACAATGGAGGATATCAAGTGAGATTTGCGAGACCGTGTTTCAAGAGCCGCGTGGGGGACTAGCCTTCAGGGCCGTCATATCCGGAAGTGGCAAGCCGCGACGCGGCGATCTTACAGGCGGCGAGCGCTGCCGCGCCGGCATCGAGACCTCTGACGATGGCATCGATGTAACCGCCGGCAAAATAGTCTCCCGCGCCCGTCGTATCGCGCACCGGGGCGGCTGGCGGCACCTCGACGACAACGGAATGCTCCTGGCTGACGATCTCGATGGGTTGCATGCCGCTCGTCAGTACGAGCGTTTCAAGACGCGGCGCGGCAATTTCGGCAGCAGCCTGCCAGGCGCTTTGCGCTCCCTGCACGTCCGAGCGTGAAGCGATAAGGACATTCGCCGGCCGGCGTTCGGTCGAGAGCGGATACTGTGAAACCACCCGGTCGAAATCCTCCAGCTGCCGCAAGGCGGCCGAACTCATCTGCCGTGTATTGAGATAGACGAGCGACGCTTCGATCGATGGAAGGGTCTCGATCCCTGGTCGGCGGCGACTGGCCGGCGCGATGATGGTGCGTTCCCCGTTGGAGTCGACAAGAATATCGACTGCTGCCGTAGCGCCGGGCACGAGGCTGACAAAATCGGTATTGAAGCCGCGCTTGTCGAGATCGTTCAGATAGGCGCGTCCTTCATCGTCGTCGTAAAGGCGGGTGACCAGCACAACCTCATGGCCGAGGTCGAGCAGGACCAGGCCGGTGTTGAAACCGCCGCCACCATAGCGTTTTTCGATCGACTGGCAGGAAAGCCTTCCACCCGGCACGAGCGGCCGGTCGAGCCACCAGATCCGGTCGACATTGGCATTGCCGACCACCATTATTCTTGCCATTCCGTTTCCCTCGCCGCGCCTTTCCTCCGCTTAGCGCGCGCTGTCGTTCTTGCCAATGATCCTGCCGCGCAGCCAGGCGGAGGAAAGATCGATAGCATAAACGACAGCGACGATCAGGAAGATGATCGTCCAGGCTTCCGGCCAGTGATAGGCGGCAATGCGGTCCGCCAGCAGAAAGCCGATCCCACCGGCGCCGACAATGCCGAGGATGGTGCCGGAGCGGGTGTTGGATTCGAAATTATAGAGCATGATCGACAGGATCACCGGCATAGCCTGCGGCATGATGGCAAGCCGGATGGTCTGCAGAGGCCCGCCGCCTGACGCTAGAACACCATCGACGGGTTTGCGCGAAGTGTTTTCGATCGCTTCCGAAAAGAGCTTGGCGAAGGTGCCGATTTCCGAGACGGCGATAGCGAAAACGCCCGGAAGCGGGCCGAGGCCGAAGGCGCGGATGAAGATCAGTGCAAGCACGATCTGTTCGACGGCACGCAGTGCATCGAAACCGCGGCGGGTTGACAGCCGCACCCAGCCGAGCGGCATGATGTTCTTCGCGCCAAGAAACGCGAGCGGAAAGGCGATGATTGCGCCAAGCAGCGTTCCGAGGAAGGCCATCGAAATCGTCTGGCCAAGGCCGATGAGTACGTCGCTCCATTCCTGCCAGGTCGTCCAGATAT
The DNA here is from genome assembly GCF_056405875.1 of Rhizobium sp. P1_E6. Classification (NCBI taxonomy): domain Bacteria; kingdom Pseudomonadati; phylum Pseudomonadota; class Alphaproteobacteria; order Hyphomicrobiales; family Rhizobiaceae; genus Rhizobium; species Rhizobium sp. P1_E6. Next base: position 75,655 of record NZ_JBFUBG010000016.1, read on the forward strand.
AGGGCGGGAACATGAAGGAGAAGATCATGCCGAGCCGCGTGAGACCATTCAGGATACGGGTTGGCGAAAAGTCGAAGAGATAGAGGCCGGCAATGAGCGGCAGGATAAGCGCTGCAGCACCGGCATAGCGCATCAGCCGCACGCGCGGCGCCACGGTGAAGGCGCCCGGAACGCGCTGATGCAGCTCGGAAAGGGAAGAGGTGTCCGTCATGTCTCAGGTACTCCGGCCTTCGATGCCGATGATGCGGTGGCGCAGCTTCTCGCTCAGGAAATCGATGATCACGACCGTGACGAGGATGATCACAAACAGCGCCGAGAGATCGGTATATTCCTGAAGCGACATGGCGGTGCGGATCTCCTGGCCAAGGCCGCCGGCGCCGACATAGCCGATGATCGAGGATGAGCGTACGTTGATCTCGAAGCGCAGCAGCGTGTAGCTGATGATGTTCGGGATGACCTGCGGCACGACCCCATAACGCATCTGCTGGAACCAGGTGCCCCCCGAAGCCCTGACGCCTTCCAGCGGCCGCATGTCGATATTCTCGTTGACCTCGGAATAGAGCTTGCCGAGCGAACCCGTCGCATGGGTGGCAATCGCCAGCACACCGGCAAGCGGTCCGACGCCGAAGCAGAAGACGTAGATCAGCGCCCAGACGATATCAGGGACAGTGCGGATGACCTCCAGATAGCGGCGGGAGGCGATCAGCAGAAAGCTGTTGGGGCTGAGGTTGCGAGCGGCCGGGAAGCTGAGGATGAAGGCGCCGAGGACGCCGAAGAACGTGGCGACATAAGCGATCAGGATCGTTTCGCCGAGTAGTTCGAGCCAGACCGGCCAGCGCCAGAACCATTCGGCAAGGTCCGAACCGAGCGTTTCGATACGCAAGTGTGGCAGCGTCTTATAGAGATATTCGCCGAGCCGGGGCAGGGAGGCCCATAATTTCCAGGTCGTGATGCGTTCACCCGAGGGCAGGTTGACCTCGGTCATGTCGAAGAAACCGCCCGTCCAGGCGGTCAGCAGGACGGCGGCAGCAAAGAGTGTGACGGAAATGAGCTGCACGATTTTGGCGCGGCTGCGGATAAGGCGGTATTCGGCCTCGAACTGGCGGATGGTAATGGAGGGTGTCGCTGTCGTCATGTCGGATCCCGGTCGTGGGAGCGCCGGATATACGGCGCTCCCGTACCTGACGTGGAGGGATATCAGCCGTTACGGCGCTGCTTCTTCAGCCAGTCGCGCATGTCGACGATCCACTGGTAGCGCTGGTGATTGACGTCGACATAGCCCTTGGAGGTGGAATTGTCGCCCCCGCTCATCTCCTTGAAGGCATCAGGCGCCTTTTCCGGCGTTGCCTTTACCGCCGCCTTGACGTCCGCAATCATATCGGCAGGCAAGTTGGTGCGGGTGGCGAAAGGTCCGTTGGTGATCTCAGGCGACTGCCAGATACGGCAGATCTCGCCCTTCGGTATCATGCCCTTGGATTCCATGCGCTGCGGAATGCCGCTGACGTCGTTGTTGATATAGGTCGCGGCGGCATCGAACTGCTTGTTGGCGACGGCCATGACACCGGTTTCGTGGGCGCCGGAAAAGGGAACGGCCGAGAAGAAGGTCTTCGGATCGTAGCCCTGCTTGACGAGGTTATAGTAGGGCACTGCATAGCCGGAGGTGGAATCCGGATCGGCGAAAGCGAGTACCTTGCCCTTGAGGTCGTCGACCGACTTGTAGCCGGAATCGCAGCGAACGGTGATGACCGAATAGTAGCCAGTCGAGCCATCCTGTTCCTGGCCGGCGAGCAGCGGCTCAACGCCGCCATTGGTTTCGGTATAAGCGGCAGCATAGGCCGAGGAGCCGAGGAAGGCGAATTCGATCTGGTCGGAGGCGAGCGCCTGGATGACGCCGTCATAGTTGCCGGCGGTGAAGATCTCGACCTTCACGCCGAGTTCCTTTTCCAGATATTGCTGGAAGCCAACGCGGCGTGCAATGCGGTCCTTTTCGTTCTCGCCCGAGAGAACGCCGAGGCGGATCGTCTTGTACTGGTCTTTCCAACCGTCGGCGTGGGCCTGGTTGGAAAGGGCAAGCGCAGCCGTTACGGCCGCAAGCATGAGGACGTTTTTCATTCCAACTCTCCTGTTGCAAAAAAAGCCCGCGGCCTTGCGGGGCCGCGGGCGAAACTCATACCGCCTGGTAAACCTTCTCTTTTGGGGTTCGGCCTGCGTTGAATGCGGTGGATGTCACGGCCTCGTCGATCTCTGCATCGAAATCGTCAGTGCCATAGATTTCGCGAACCCGTTCCTGGGTGAGATCCGCCGGCGCGCCGTCAAAGCGCACCCGCCCGGCCCGCATGGCGATGATGCGTTCGCAATAGTTGCGGGCAGTGTCGAGCGTATGAAGATTGACGAGAACGGTAATGCCGTCCTCGCGGTTGATCTTGCGCAACGCCTCCATGACGCGCGTCGCATTGGCGGGGTCGAGCGAGGCGATCGGCTCGTCGGCAAGCATTATCTTCGGGTTCTGGACCAGCGCCTTGGCGATCGCGACACGCTGCTGTTGTCCGCCGGACAATGTGCCGGCCCGCTGCAATGCCTGCGGTACGAGATCGAGCCGATCGAGCGCGCGGATCGCCATTTCCTTTTCTTCGTCCGTGAAGCGACGCAGCATGGACGAGAGAAAGCCGTGTTGGGCAACCCGGCCGATCAGCACATTGGTCAACACATCCATACGCTCGACCAGATTGAACTGCTGAAACACCATGGCGCAGGAGGCGCGCCACAGGCGCAGCTCGCGGCCGCGCAGCTTGGTAATGTCCTTGCCCTCGAACATGATCGTGCCGGATGTCGGATCGATCAGGCGATTGATCAGCCGGAGCAATGTCGATTTGCCGGCGCCGCTGCGGCCGATGATGCCAACCATCTGGCCCGCGTCGATGGACAGGCTTACGTCGTCGACCGCGTGTGTTTGACCGAAATTCTTCTTGAGGGAGTGAAGTTCAAGCACCGGAAGCCCCCTGCTTGTCAGCGCCATCAGAGACGAGGTTGAATTGTACTTAACTATCAGTCTATGAAACGAAATATATCATCGCAGTATGACACTTTTATAAAGTAATTATCCAATAATTGCCGCTAGTTATGCCATTTTTGTGAAGTAATACATCCGGAAATTCCGAATGTATTTTGTCGAGAGAAGGCGGCGGGGTATCTTCGCCGCAGGCTTTTTATGCAGCCTGTTGGAATCGCGAAACAATTCCGTCCGAATAGACCTGCCTGCCGTTGGAGAAGGTGGCGCGCACCCGCGGAAGACGACCGCGTTCGGCAATGACGAGGTCGGCCCGCAGCCCGGTCTCGATTGCGCCGCGATCCGCAAGGCCGAGCGCCCGCGCCGGATTGGCACTGACCAATGCGACAGAGGCCGGTAATCCGCCGGATCCGGCTTCTGCAAGCGCGATGATTGCCGGCAGCATGGCCGAGGGGTGATAGTCGCTGGCCAGGATATCGAGAACGCCGCTTTCATAGGCTTCGCGGGCAGAAAGATTGCCCGAATAGGAAAGACCGCGAAGCGCATTCGGTGCACCCATTGCGGTCGCAAGCCCAAACTTGCGTGCCTCCTGCGCAGCCGCCATCGTCACCGGAAACTCGCTGATGCGCGCGCCCAGTCCCTCGACGATTGCGACCTTCTCGACGCTGTCGTCGTCATGGGAGGCGATGATGACACCGTGGTCGCGCGCAGTCGCCGCGATGCCCTGGAGATTATCGACTGCGTCGTTGTTCTGGGCGCGGTTTTCCATGCGCTGCTGGACACGCTGGGCGGCCTGTTCGAGGGTGATCTTGTTATTGYGCGCGATGCTCTCGATATGACGTTCGACATCGCGGTACTGGCCCTGGCCAGGCGTGTGGTCCATCAGAGAGACGAGATCGAGAGCGCCGGCCCGCAGCAGGTCTTCGATCACGGTGCGGGCATGGGTGAAGGTGATTTCGAAGCGTGCGTGAACCTTATGGTCGATCAGAAGATCGCTCTTCCGGAGCTCGACCAGCGTCTGAATGATCGAGCGCGAATGTTCTTCCGAGCGGATGTGGCCGTAACTGCTGTTGGCGTGGAAGGACAAAGCCGCATAAGCCGTCGTGATGCCGTTGCCGGCGAGTTTCTTGTCGAGCTCGAAGATACCGAGCTCCAGCGGAAAGCGCACATTCGGCCGCGGCTCGATCTCGCGCTCGATCATGTCTCCATGCATATCGATGAAGCCGGGCAGCAGAAGCCTCCCGTGGCCGGAAATATCGGCTGTCGCCACCGGCTCGTCACGCACCTCTGCAATCATGCCGTCTTCGATCCTGACTGCGCCACGCGGTATTATTCTATCGCGCAGCACGATCTCGAAATCACTCAGCCACATTCTCTGCTCCATCCTGGATCTGTCGGGTTTGAAGGCTGATTTCGCGGTCGATGAGATCCGCGACATCGTCGGGGTGGTGAAAGACGCCGATCATCGCGACGCCTGCGGCTTTCAACTCTGCGAGACGCACAACGAGTGCACGGCGCGCATTCTTGTCGAGCGAGGCGGTTGGCTCATCGAGGAAGAGAAGCCGCTGTGGCAGGATGAGCGCACGCGCCAGATTGACCTTCTGCTGCTCGCCACCGGAGAAGGTGGAGGGATAGGCGGCCCACAGCCCCGGCTTGACGCCGAAGGCGGAGAGCCAGCGGCGGGCCTCTTCGATCGCCTCGTCATAGGGCCGGCCGGCAAGGCGCAGGGGCTCGGCGACCAGCTCATCCGCCGCTACGCGCGGACGGGCCTGCAGGAACTGCGTCACGAAGCCAATTTCCCGGCGTCGCAGAAGGGCGATATCGACATCGGCTGCGACCGTCAGGTCGATGACGCCTTCGCGCGTGTGATAATAGGCGTGGCCTGATCGCGGCACATAGGAGCGGTAGAGCGTGCGCAGCAGGGTCGATTTGCCGGCGCCGTTTTCGCCCGTCAGCAGGATGAACTCCCCTTCGCGTAGCTCGAAATCGACATTGTCGAAAGCGTGCAGGGTGCGTTTCRGATGGTGCATCTCGAAATGCTTGGCCAGGCCCTGAACGGAGAGGATCGTCTGCGCAGAAGCGGCAGGATGTGTGTGCATGTTCACCGGCTGGGTCTCCTGTCAAAGCTTCGCATGCACGAGCTGCTGGGTATATTCATGCTGCGGATCCTGGAAGATCTGGTCGGCGAGGCCCTCTTCCACAGCTTCCCCATTGCGCATCACCATCACACGGTCTGCCATCGTGCGGATAACACCGAGATCATGCGAGACGATGACGATGGTGATCCGGCGTTCACGCTGCAGCCGCTTCAGCGTGTCCAGCACCAGCGCCTGGACGCTGACATCGAGCCCCGTCGTCGGCTCGTCGAGCAGGAGCAGGGCCGGCTCAAGCGCGATTGCCTTGGCAAGCTGCACGCGCTGCTGCATGCCGCCCGAGAGTTCCGCGGGCCGGGCATCCATGCGCGCGACCGGGAATTCCGAAGCATCGAGCGCGCCCCTGGCGCGGGTACGAAGTGTCGCGAAATTCCGCTCGCCGGCAATCAGCAGCCGCTCTGCGACATTGCCGCTGCTCGTGTTGTTCATCCGGAGCCCGAGATGCGGGTTCTGGTAGACGATGCCGATATGGCGTGCTCGCAGCATGCGCCGCTCGAAACGGTCGAGCGTGAGGAGGTTGAGATCCTCGCGGCCGGGCAGTGCCAGCCTGTATTCGCCGCCGTCGGCTCTGTCTTCGAGGTTCATCATACGCAGCAGCGTCGATTTACCCGAGCCGGATTCGCCGACGATGCCGAGCACTTCGCCAGGATAGACGGTGACATCGACGCTGCGCAACGCCTGCACATCGCCAAAGCTCTTGCGGATGCCGCTCATCGTCAGGATGGGCGAGGACAGCATCAGCCGCGGCGGCTGGCGCCCGGAAGCAGAAAGATTGGAAGCAGAAAGATTTGCGGCACTCATTGCTCGATCCTGCCTTGCTTGTAGTAGGTCTCGCCGATGGCAACGGCCTCGCCATCCCGCTTTTGGATATGCTTGACGCCGTACTGACTGTCGGAGACCTCGAAGGCCGAAGAGCCGTCGTCTTGCGGCAACTCGTTCATGAAGTAGCCTGTTACGCCGCTGCGGTGACAAATCTTGTCAGCATGATCCTCGACCCGGTAGGGCACGTCGTCGAAGACGAGCGGTTCGACGCGCGTGTAGGGCGGCACCGCGTGGATACGTTTTTCGCGGCCGGCGGAGAGGATCGTAAGGTTCGCCGCCTGGTTCATCTTCGGCACGTCCCAGCGTGGGATCGGCGACGGTGTCATCACATGCCGGCCGTTGACCATGCTCGGATAGCTGGAGCCCTGCATGATGCGGCCGGAGCGCACGAGCTGTTCGTAGAGCGTCAGCCAGAGCTGGCCGTAATCCGCATCGCCATGCATGATACGGGCTTCCGACATGTCCGGCTGGACGGACCGCAGCGGCTCGGGATTGGGAACCTGCAGCACGAGGATCTGGTCTTCGCGCAGCTTCTCCTCGGGAATGCGATGACGCGACTGGATAATATCGGCCTCCAGCGTATCCAGCGTCTCGCGCGCCGAGCTGACGCGGCGCAGGAATCTACGGATGCTGCTTGCATTGACGGAATCGTCGGCCCCCTGGTCGATGACCTTGACGACGGAGGTCGGTTTGAGAAGGGTCAGCGTTACCTGCAGCCCGCCGGTGCCCCAGCCACGGGCAATCGGCACCTCGCGGCTGGCATAGGGGACTTGATAGCCGGGAATGGCGATGGCCTTCAGGATGCGGCGGCGCATCTCGCGCTTGGCGGATTCGTCCAGGAAGCCGTAGCTGAAGGCCGCCCAGGGTTTGGTCAGTTGATCGAGTTTCACGGCATTGCCTTTTCGAGGTCGGCCTGCTTGGCCGCGCTGGTTTCATTGGCTGCCTTGTCGGCCTTCACGCGCCTCAGTGCATCGAGGCTCGACTGGAAGGTGACATAGTGGGGTAGCTTGAAGTGAATGCAGAAGCCCGAGCTTTCGACGGGTTCCGTATGGTAGAGGACGAACTCCTCATTCGAGGCCGGATGAGGATTGGGCTGATTGGATGCGAGATCGAGCGAGGCGGCGGCGATGACCTTCACCTCGTTCCAGCCGAAGGTGGCGGAAAAGCCGAGCTCCAGGCCCTTGCTCTTGGAGATGACTTCCGTCTGGCTGACACGCACGCGTCCGGCGCTGAAGAGCGTGCCGCGCGGGTGGCGGATGCGCACTTCGGCTTCGGCGAGCCGCAATTCGTTGACGGTCGGATGTACGCTTCCATAGCCGCGCATGGTGGAGTAGCCGAGCGCCAAGGTGCCGCCGGTATCTGCACGCGCAAGGCTCTGCAGCTTGTGCGCGCGGCTTGCCGGGAAGAGCAGCGGCTCGCGGGTGACATCGGGGATCTCGTCGAGCGGCACGTTCTCGGTCGGCGTCTCCGCGATCAGGCCCTGCGCCTTCTGCCAGTCCGTCAGCGACGGCTGCGTGGCCGGCGCCGGTTTATCTGCCGCCTCCACAGGCTCGGGAACGAAAGCCGCACCGTTCAGCACGCCGACATTCAGCAGCCGGTGCGAATAATCGAGCGTCGGTCCGAGAATCTGGCCGCCCGGGATGTCCTTGAAGGCGGCCGAAATACGCCTGACGGTGAAGAGATCCTGCTGGCGAACCGGTTCGGCGATCGTCAGGCGCGGCTGGGTGGTGCGATAGGCGCGCAGCAGCAGCACAGCTTCGTAGAGATCGCCGCCGGACTGGGCGAGCGCAAGTGCGGCAAGCTCCGGCGCATAGAGCGATGCCTCGCCCATGACGCGGTCGACGAGATAGGGCAGGCCTTCGCCGATTGCGTCGACACGGGCCTTGTCGATCTGCCCCAATTCTTCGCGATAGAGGCGTTCGGATTGTTCAATGGCGTGCTCGCCACCACGTGTTGCAACATAGGCCATCAAAGCACCTCTATCTTTATAGAGCGGGGAATGCCGACCAGGCTTGCACCGTCGGCAAGATAGATGTCCCAACCAAGCGGATAGCGGATTGCTTCGGCGCGGAGTGCCCAGAAATTCGGATGCACACCGCCGATATCGATATCGATGGAACCGTTCACGCCGGGGCCGGCCAGGCGAAGCCGAGTTCCTGCACCGATCTGTGCCTGCGCGAAGATCGTTGCCGATGCATCAGGATAGAGAAGGTTGCCGGACAGCATCGCCGAAAGTGCCGACACCGCGGTGCTATCGCTGATCGATGCGAAGACATATTCCGCCTGCGGCAGGGCAACGGCGTTGGCGCCGGTTCTGGTGATATCGGCTTTCAATCTTTCGTCTGCGCAAAAGAAGCTGCATTCGCGATCGAGCAGGCTTTCGGCCAGTGCGAAAAGGCCCGGAACGGGCAGGGGTTGGACGCGACCGGGGCGGGCAAGTGCCCAAATCAGCGCGTCGAAGGTGGCGTTGGAGCGCATGTCTTCATCAGTCGGAAGGAGCAAGCTCTGTGTCATCAGAAGGTCTCCATGCGCACGCGCGTCGCTTCGACCTTGCGCAGCTTGATGTCGTCGTCCTCTGTCTGGCGATGCTGTGCGCTGGTCAGAAAATTCTCGATGCCGGCCTTGCCGATCTCGGCTGTGAAACTCGCATCGATGACGGCCATGGCCATCGCATGTTCGAGATCGCGCCCGATGATAGCGCCATAGCCTTCCACGCCATAATCCGGCAGGCGGATATGGGCTTCGGACATCAGCACCTCGCCGAGGTGGAAGGCGATGTTCTGCACGGTATCGGTATAGGGCAGCATCGCGAGGCCGGTGCGGTTTACGAAAACCTCAACCGGTCCGAGTTCATCGAGCAAATCCTCTGCGACGGCCTTGATTTCTTCGGCATCGGCCCTCGCAAGTATGTCGAGCATGCTCGCATGGCTGAAGCTGGCAGGGGGCGCGCCGGCTTCCGTGGTGTCATTCATCGTCCTGTCCTTTCGCCGGGGTCGCAACGCGATCCTCCGGCTCGTTGTCAATGCTGAATTGCACGCGTTCGCCGGCCCAGACCGTCTCGGAATAAGCGATCGGCCGGGCTTCCATGTCGACGTCGGTCTTCTGGACGACGAGCACCGGCTGCTGCTGCGACTGTGCGAGAAGCTGAGCCTCATCGCCAATCGCGCGACGAGTGAGGATCATCGTGCTCTGCCTGATATAGTCAGGAATACCGAAGGCAGCGTAGATGCTGGTGACAGATTCACCTGCGCGACGCCGCAGATGCATGTTCGGGAAACGTTCCACCGGATGGTATGAGTGACTGAGGCTGATCGGCACGTCGTCGGCAAAGCCGCGTCGGGCGATCATGTAGACCTTTGCGCCTTCGGGAAGCTTCAGCGCCGCAGCGACGCCGGGCGGCGCCACGATCTCGGACTCCGAGACCGGCTGGCCGGAGGGGACGCGTCCCTGTTCGAGCAGGTTTTTGCGGAAGCGTGTTCGCCGGGCGATATTGTAGGTGAGGACCGAGTGCTCTTCCACAAAAGTGCCGCGTCCCTGTTCGACCCGCACCTTGCCGGCTGAGGCAAGCTCTGCAATCGCCCGCCGCACGGTGTGGCGGCCGACGCCGAACTGCTCCATGATCTCGGTTTCCGTCGGCAAGCGGCTTCCCGGTTGGAGCGCTCCCGACGCAATATCCCTGTTGATCTGTTTCTCGACGATCTGCCACTGGCCAGACCGTGATCTCCCGTCGATCGAATGTTGTTCTTCAATCATTCGGATGAATCCTAAATTCATTCGGATGACTTAACATAACGGCGATCGGTGACGCTTTTGTGTAAGTGGCGGAGATGCGTAGTGTCACTAACGAACCTAGCCGTCGTGACAAGGCGGGGCGAGCCGATCCGCAAGGTCTGGGCTGACGGATCAGATCATCAGCCGCTGCGCAGCGACATCGACCGATAGGCGTCATCGGCTCACGCCAATGCCCGACGCGCAACCCCGTTACGACGGACCGGTGGCGTCAGGTGGCCTTGTTCGGGCACGCTTGCGAAACGAGACTTAAACCGCGCAGGGATTTTCTGCCGGCACTGTGAACCAGTGCGGGCCGTCTTCGGCCATATAAATGTGGTCTTCGAGGCGAACACCGAATGCGCCGGGGAAGACGACCATCGGCTCGTTCGAGAAGCACATGCCAGGTGCCAGTGGGGTCTTATTGCCCCGGACGATATAAGGCGCCTCGTGGATTTCGAGGCCGAGGCCATGGCCAGCGCGATGCGGCAGGCCGGGCAGGCTGTAGTCCGGGCCGAGGCCATGCCGTGCCAACACGTGGCGGGCTGCAGCATCGAGGCTTTCACAGGGCGCACCAAGTTTTGCTGCATCGAAAACGGCCTGCTGTCCCTCGCGCTCGATTGCCCATGCACGTTCGAATGCGCCATAGCCGCTGTCGAGCATATAGGTGCGCGTCAGATCGGAGTGATATCCATCGATGCGGCAGCCAGTATCGACGAGAATGACGTCACCAGCCTGCAGGATCTGTTCGCCATCCGCCCCGTGCGGCAGCGAGGTGGCTTCGCCGAACGAGACGATGCAGAAGCTTGAGCCACCCTCCGCACCTGCAGCCCGATGCTGCTGGTCGATGAAGCGCACCACATCCGAGGCGGCCACACCAGGCGTGATCATATCGTGGACCTTGCGATGAACATCCAGCGTGATGCCCATCGCGTAGCGGATGATCGCGATCTCCGCAGGCGATTTGGTGGCCCGCAGCGCGCGGATCATTGGACCGCCGTCAACAAGACGCGCAGCGCCCATCACGCCGGTAAAAGCGTGATAGAAGGCAAGCGGCAGCGCGTCGTCGAGCGCGAGCTTGCCGGACGGGCCGACCAGCCGCGAGACCAATGCGGCAGGGCTTTCCTCTTCTTCCCAAACGGCAATGTCGCCCGGCAGATGCGGCAGGGTTTCGACGCGGCTACACTCGAAGCCGGGTACGATGTAGGTGAGCTTGTCGTCGGTCACGACCGCGCCGAGCAGCCGCTCGCTCAGGTGCCAGACGAGGCCGGTGAAATAGCGTAGACTTTCGGTCGGGCCGAGCAGGGTGGCGGCAATGCCGTCGGCCTGCATACGTTCGCGCAGGCTCGACAGGCGGCCGCTTCTTTCTTCGTCTGTGATAGCGGCGACAGGATGGGACCAGATCGGAAGAGACACGCTATATATCCGTAATTTTTGCCGAAATTGAGTGCTTGATTCCAGCATAGGGCAATTGTAGGCACTGTGTCGACAAACATTCCACAGGATTTCACCATGCTCGTCAGCGAATACACGATACCCGGCGTCCATGTCCGCGACCATCTCGTCGACGTACCGCTCGACTGGAAAAGGCCCGATGGCGCGTCGATCAAGGTCTTCGCGCGCGAGGCCTGTGATCCCGCGCGCAAGCAGGAAAAATTGCCTATCCTGCTCTTCCTGCAAGGCGGCCCAGGCGGCAAGTCGCCACGGCCGATCGGCGGCGGTCCATCTTGGCTTGGCGAGGCGCTCAAGACCTATCGTGTCGTGCTGCTGGATCAGCGTGGCACGGGCAGAAGCACGCGCATAGAGAGCGCCACCATGGCAGCGTTTGCGGATGGAAAGGCAGGAGCAGATTATCTCAGTCATTTCCGCGCCGACAGCATCGTCGCCGATTGCGAGTATTTCAGGAAAAGCGTGTTCGGCGGTACGCGATGGGAGACGCTCGGCCAGAGCTATGGCGGATTCCTGACGCTCACCTATCTGTCGCATGCACCCGAAGGGCTGGCTGCTTGTTATGTCACGGGCGGTCTTGCGGGGCTCTCAGCCACTGCGGATGACGTCTATCGCCGCACCTATCCGCGCGTCGCCGCCAAGAACCGGGAGTACTACAAGCGTTATCCCGCCGATCGTGATCGCATTGCCCGGATCGCCGAGCGCATCGACGCCGAAGATGTCCGACTGCCTGACGGGGACCGCCTGACTGTGCGCAGGCTGCAGACCATCGGCATCGATTTCGGCATGGCGCCGGGTTACGAAAATGTGCATTGGCTGGTGGACGAAGCCTTCTCCGATCCGGAGGAAACGCGGTTCTCCGATGCCTTCCTCGCCTCGGCCTTGTCGCTGACCTCCTACGACGGCAACCCGATGTTCGTGGTGCTGCAGGAGAGCATCTACGGACAGGGCAAGGGCGCGACCGGCTGGGCGGCGGAGCGCATCCGGTCGGAGTTTGCTGAATTCGGTGAGGGGAGCCGGCCGCTCTATCTGACCGGCGAGATGATGTATCCGTGGATGTTCGAGGAAATCCGCTCGCTGCGGCCATTCCGCGATGCGGTGGAAGCGCTGGCGCGCTACGATGGATACGAGCCGCTCTATGATCCAGCCCTGTTGATATCGAACGAGATCCCCGTGGCCGCCGCGGTCTATTTTGACGACATGTATGTAGACGCGGAGCTATCGCTTGCGACCGCGCGTGATGTCGGCAACGTCCAGACCTGGGTGACCAACGAATTCGAGCATGACGGCGTGCGCCAATCGCCTGCGGTCTTCACCCGTCTGAGGCAGATGGTACGCGATCGCGGCGGTCCCCTCGGCTAAGCCGAGGGCGTTCGTCGCTGCACCCACCGGAGATCAGGTCGAAAGAGACCTGCCGCCGACGGGATCGAAGAGATGCATGCGGTTCATGTTGAAGGAGAGCGGCATTTTCGTGCGTGGGCGCGGATCGCTCTCCGGATCGACGTTGGCGCACATGATGACTGAGCCGATGTCGAAGTAGATCATCGTTTCCGGACCCAGCGGCTCGACGAGATCAACATTCGCCTCGATGGTTTCAAAGCCGGGTTTCGGCGTCAGGCTCGATATCGATTCCGGGCGGATTCCGAAGACGACCGCCTCGCCGGCATGCGCCCGGTATTCCTGGGCGCGCGTGGCAGGGACCGCAAGCCGGCTACCGTCTTCCAGGACGACAACCAGCCCGTCGCCCTCAGCCTCAAGCGTTGCGTTGAGAAAATTCATGGATGGCGAGCCGATGAAGCCGGCCACGAACTGGCTGACAGGATGATGGTAAAGTTCCTGCGGTGGTCCGGCCTGTTCGATAATGCCGCCATTCATGACGACGACGCGATCGGCCATGGTCATGGCCTCAACCTGGTCGTGGGTGACATAGACAGTCGTGGTCGGCAGCAATTGATGCAGGCGCTTGATCTCGGTGCGCATCTGCACGCGCAGCTTGGCATCGAGGTTGGACAGTGGCTCGTCGAACAGGAAGACCTTGGGATTGCGCACGATGGCGCGCCCCATGGCCACACGCTGGCGCTGCCCACCCGAAAGCTGGCCGGGGCGCCGCGACAGAAGCTCGGTAATATGCAGGGTCTCGGCCGCGCGGCTGATGCGCTCGTCGATCTCCGCCTTCGGCAGTTTCTGCTGCTCAAGGCAGAAGGAGATGTTTTCGCGCACGCTCATGTGCGGATAGAGCGCGTAGTTCTGGAATACCATGGCAATGTCGCGCTTGCCGGGCCCAAGCCGGTTGACGACCTGATCTCCGATGACGATATCACCGCCGGTGATGTGCTCCAGGCCGGCGATCATGCGCAGCGTCGTCGATTTGCCACAGCCTGACGGGCCGACGAAGACAACGAATTCATTGTCCTCGATATTGAGGTTGATGCCCCGCACGGCTTCGTAGATGCCGTAGGATTTCACCACGTTGCGCAGTTCAAGGCGTGCCATTGTGATCTCCCTACTTTTCGTGCAGCCAGACAGCCATCGCGCCCGGCTCTCGGTTTGCCCAGAGATGGTAGGGGATCGCCCTGAACCGCGTCGTCTTCAGCGCCGGTGGCTGAGTGCGATAGAGCGTGTCCCGCCAGTCCGAAGCATCAGCTTCGAGCGCATCGCCTTCGAGAACCGTGGCGCCGCCGAGAAGCGTTGCGTCGAAGCTTGCGGCAATCTCGCCCTGTGAGGGCAGCCTCAGGCGCTGCGGCTCGGTGCCGAGATCGGCTTCCTCGACGCAGAAGATCACCGGCCCGCGCCGCAGCGCAAAGCGGCCGTTATCTTCGGTCGCGGCAGGATGGGCATAAAGGCGATCGATGGGCATGTCGAAGGCCAACCGAACCTCGTCGCCATCCTTCCATTCACGTGCGATGGCGGCATAGCCCTTGCTGACATCGAGCTTGATGGCCTCGCCATTGATGAAAGCCTCGGCATGGCGGCACCAGCCGGGAATGCGCAGGCGCAGCGTGAAACGCTTCGGCTGGTCAAGGCCGAGCGAAATTCTGACATCGCCATTCCACGGATATTCGGTGTTCTGCTTCAGGCGCAGGAAGGCGTTGTTGACCGAGAGCTCCGCGGCATTTTCACCGTAGAGATGGATCGCCACTTCATCAGCCTTGGTCGAGTAGAAATACTGGCCGAGCGAAGTGATGAAGCGGGCGATATTCGTCGGGCAGCAGGGGCAGTAATGCCATTTCCAGCGGCGGTTCTGGCCGTGGCTTTCGAGCACATTCTCATAGAAATAATGTTCGCCGTCGCGCGAGATGCCGGACAGCGCGCCGTTGTAGAGCACGGTTTCGAGCCTGTCGGTGAACTTGCTGTCGAGTTCGATCTGAGCCATGCGATGGC